>CANSKS010000016.1 GCA_947647615.1 uncultured Neglectibacter sp. | reverse complement strand
AGCAAGCAAGCAAGCAAGCAAGCAAGCATAGCTAATTTTAGCTGTGCCGGTTCGTCATACCTAAATTTGCAAAAGCGGCGCACTCTGCCTTTGGGCGGGGTGCGCTTTTTTGCATCCAAAAAAGAGGAGGAGATCACATGAAAAAAATTTTGTCCGTCCTGTTGGCAGTTTGTTTGCTGGTGGGGTGTGTGCCAGTGGTGGCGTGGGCTACGGAAACGAAAACACCGGTTACCATTAAAAGTATTGTTGCCGAAGACCGTGTCTTTGATGGTTCACGGGATGTGTCGCTTACCGTCACCTACGGAACGGAAAGCAACCAAACTACTGGCACTTTTACAGCCGAAGGTACCGTTGAGACAAGTACTTCTGGCAATGACAAGGAAGTGACAGTAAAAAGGGAAAGCCTTGTGCTTCCTGAGAGCGAATCTGCATTATATGAGTTGTCAATTCCTGAAACGTTGCCAAACGTAACAGTAAATATCACCAATCATACAACCTATCTAGAGCCAGAAATAAAAGGTGTCAAAGGTATTTTGGGGATGCATATAAATGTAGAGGAAGGTGTATATTTGTGTCCCACCGGGGGGTATGATACGATAACAAAAAGGCAGCTAAGCGAAGGTATCGACCTATCCTCTCCCGGATATCATAATGATGAACCTTTTAATTTCCCCAATAAGTTTGAGAATATTGGCTGGACAACTCACTGTATAGAAAAGGTTGAGTTTAGGAATAGCCGGATGTTCCTGACATTCAAAGAGCCTTTCGAAATAAAGAAAGACCCGCAATACGGTACTCCTATCCCGGATGTTGTGGTAGCTGATGTAACTCCTGATGGCGGCTATTTTCCAAATGAGACCGCTAGTAAAGTCGCCTATCACATTTCATATACAGATAAACACGTAGTGGCCATTCCCCGCCCTGCCGAGACTGTTTTTACCTATGATGGACAGCCCCACGCACCTACGATGGCAGAATCCGTAGAAAACTATCCCATCACGTTGTGGAGATACTTTACACACGATTCCAGTATTCCTGATTATTCGGATACGACGAATAAAACGATGACCACCCCTCCCACTCAGCCGGGGCGTTATGTCGCACAGTATCAAATTACTGAAGAAGACGGTAATGGGAAAAGCTGTTTTGCCTATATGGGTGACGTAGAATTTTCTATTGTAAAAGATGCTGTCTATACCATTAAAGTCACAAACCCTATAATTGGAACCCCAGATGAAAAAGATTTCCCCGATGGAAAACCAACATTAGATAGATTTTTCTTTAACTGGAAGTCAGACGACTTGTCGCTACAAGACATAGGTTTGCGTTGGAAAGATGTGACATATGATAACCAAGGTAATTGTACGGCTCCTATTGTCGAAAAAGGAAAAGCATACGAATGGATAGCTACAGGAAACGGCGGGAAGTCTAACTATTATAGGATGCCGCTAAGAGGTACACTTATTCCCTGGCCCGATGGCACGACAGAACCCACCGAGCATACACATAATGGTGATGGTGAGTGGAAAAGTGATGAAGATAACCATTGGCACGAATGTACCGCAGAAGGTTGTGACCTAACGGGGAACCCGAAAAAGTATGGCATTGCCGCCCACGTATATGACCAGACAGGCGATACCTGTATCTGTGGCGCAAAGAAGCCAACCGAAACCCCGCCCGCCACTGACCCCAGCGGCCCGAGCACGCCTAGCACCCCCACGCCTGCCCCCGCCCCCAAAGACGAAGTGACCACTACCCCCACGGTAAGCGGCGGCACGGCTAACACCACCGTAAGCAGCAGCGACGGCGCAAGCCTGGTAGAGGCCGCCAAGCAGCCCGGCACCGGCGAGGTGACCGTGAAGGTGGAGCCCAAGGAAGACATTACCGCTGCCAACGTGACTCTGCCCGCCAGCACGGTCACAGGCGTGGGCGCGGCTAAGACCGACTTGACAGTTGAGACGCCCGTGGCGGACATCACCCTGCCCAGCGCAGCTTTAACCGAGTTGGGCCGTGGGGCCGGCAACGTGACCGTATCGGCCGCCGTCAACGATGACGAGACCGTGTCCATTGACGTGAAAAAAGACAATACCGTAGTAAAGGCCCTGGCCCAGCCCATGAAGGCCGTTATCCCCGCCGAGAACGTCACCAGCAGCACTGTGGCCTATTTGGTAGATGAAAACGGCAACGAGACCATAATTCCCAAGTCTATTTCCGGGAAAGAGGAAATGCGTTTCCCCTTAAAGGGCAGTGCCAAGATCAAGCTGCTGACCGTGGAGAAAGCTTTTGTGGATACACAAGGCCATTGGGCCGATAAGGAAGGCGCCATTGGCTTCGCGTTCAGCCGCCAGCTCTTTAAGGGCACATCCGACACCAGCTTCTCCCCCAATACCACCATGACCCGGGGCATGATGGTCACCGTCCTCCACCGCTTGGAGAGCACGCCCAAGGGCAGCTCGGTAAGCTTTGGCGACGTGAGCGGGGACGATTACTTTGCCGAGGCTGTGGCCTGGGGCGCAGAAAACAAGATTGTTGAGGGCACAGGCGGCAACAGCTTTGCCCCCGGCCGGGACGTGACCCGTGAACAGCTGGCAACCTTCCTGTACCGCTACGCCAAGGCCTACGGCGTAGACACTGCCGGCCGTACGAACCTCGCTTCCTTCCCCGACTCCGGAAACGTGAGCGGCTACGCCAAGGACGCCCTGGAATGGGCCTGCAACGCCGGGCTCATGAAGGGCAGCTCGGACGGTAAACTCAACCCCACCGGCAGCGCCAAGCGGGGCGAAGTAGCGGCAATCCTCATGCGGTTTGTGGAATATATCAACAAGTAAATGGTTCCGAAAAAGGGCGCCCGGCTTTGGCCGGGCCGCCTTTTTTGTGCTTCTCCGGCGTCGGGGCTTTTCACTTTGGCGGAAACCTGTTATAATAGGCAAAGAAGAAGGAAGCCAGGTGATCACGTGCGCGTACTCATCTCCCCCGCAAAGAAAATGCAGGCCGATCCCGACAGCCTCCCCCCGGAATCGCTGCCTCAATTCCTGCCCCGGGCCCAGCAGCTGCTGGCAGCCCTGCAGGCTATGTCGCCCAAAGAGCTGCGTGCCCTTTGGAACTGTAATGAGGCCATTGCCGGGCTGAATGTAGAACGCCTGCGGGGCATGGACCTGCGGCAGGGCCTTACTCCGGCGGTTTTGGCGTACCAAGGCATACAGTACCAATACATGGCCCCCGGTGTGATGGAGGCCGGGCAGCTGCGTTACCTGCAAGAGCATTTGCGCATTTTATCGGGCTTTTACGGCCTGCTGCGGCCCTTTGACGGCGTAGTCCCCTACCGCCTGGAAATGCAGGCCAGGCTCTCTGTAGCCGGGGCAAAGGACCTGTATAGCTTCTGGGGCAGCTGCCTGGCGGAACAGCTGGCGGCGGAAACAGACCTGGTGTGGAACCTGGCTTCTAAAGAATACAGCAAGGCGGTATTGCCTCATTTGCCGGACTCTGTACGGGTAATTACCTGCGTCTTTGGTCAATGGGAGAACGGAAAGCTCTTGGAAAAGGGGACCTTGTGCAAAATGGCCAGGGGGCAAATGGTGCGCTGGATGGCAGAAAACCGCATAGAAAAGCCGGAAGATGTCCGTAGCTTTGCCGATTTGGGCTACTGCTTCGACGGGGAAGTGTCAAATGAAAAGAGAATGATATTTGTAAAAGGAGAGCGTTAAAATGTTAGAGGTTGGAACAAAAGCCCCGGAATTTACCCTGCCGGACAAAGACGGAAATTTGGTTTCCCTTTCCCATTTTGCGGGGAAAAAGGTGGTACTTTATTTCTACCCCCGAGATAACACCCCCGGGTGTACCCGGCAGGCCTGCGCGTTTGCGGCAGCCTATGGAGAATTCGAAAAGGCCGGCGCGGTGGTCATTGGCATCAGCAAGGATTCGCCGGCTTCCCATGAGAAATTTGCCGAAAAACACGGCCTGCCCTTCCTGCTGCTTTCCGACCAGGAATTGACTGCCATTCAGGCCTATGGCGTGTGGCAGGAAAAGAAAAATTACGGCAAGGTGAGCATGGGCGTGGTGCGGTCTACCTTTGTGATCGATGAAAAGGGCTTCCTGGAAAAGGTCATGCCCAAGGTGAAACCGGATACAAACCCTGGAGAGGTTTTGGCCTACCTCACCCAAGCGCAGTAAAGGAGCAGCTCTATGCCTTTTTTCCTTGTCCGGCAGGACATTACCAAAATGCAGGTAGATGCCATTGTCAACGCCGCCAATACGGAACTGCAAATGGGCGGCGGGGTTTGCGGGGCCATTTTCCGGGCGGCCGGTGCGGAAGACCTGCAAAGAGCCTGTCATAAAGCTGCCCCTATCCGGACGGGGCAGGCCGCCATAACACCCGGCTTTTCGCTTCCCGCAAAGTATGTGATCCATGCCGCCGGGCCGGTCTATAGCCGGTGGCAGAAGGGGCAGTGCCGGGCGCTGCTCCGCTCCGCGTATAGGGAGTCTCTGAAACTGGCGGCAGAAAACGGATGCGAGAGCATTGCTTTCCCGTTGATTTCCAGCGGTATCTATGGTTACCCGAAGGCCGAGGCACTGGAAGTGGCAAGGCTTGCCATTGAGGAATTTCTGGAAGGGCACGAGATGGATGTCTACCTGGCTGTGTTTGACAAGGATTCTTTTCGAGTCGGCCAAAAGCTGCTGGGCCGGGTGGAAAGCTACATCAGTCAGCATTATGTAGAGGCCCATACGCCCCAAAGGCAGCTTCTCCATATAGAAGAAGCTGCTGTGGCCAGTGTGCCCATGCCCATGGCGGCTCCCCATCCAACGCTGGACGACTTGATGGAAAAGCTGGACGAGCCTTTTTCGGACACGCTCCTAAAGCTGATAGACCAGAAAGGCAAAACAGATGTGGAGGTCTACAAGCGGGCTAACCTCGACCGCAAGCTGTTTTCGAAAATCCGGACAGGGAAGGGATACACGCCAAAAAAGCCTACGATTTTGGCGCTGGCCATTGCCTTGGAGCTGACGCTCAAAGAGACAGACGATTTGCTGGAGCGGGCGGGATACGCCCTTTCCCACGCCAGCAAGTTCGATGTGATCGTGGAATACTTTATCGTCAATGGGCAGTACAATATTTTCGAGATCAACGAGGTGCTGTTCCAGTATGACCAGCCGTTGCTGGGGATACAGTGATATCCCAGATTTTTTAGAAAACTTGTCGCTTTGAAAGCGACCGAAAGACCTCCCGGTTTTGGTAAGCTAAAGCCACCAAAAACACAGGAGGTCATTTTCATGAAAAAAGATTTTACCGAGTTAGTGTTCATTCTGGATAAGAGCGGTTCTATGGCCGGTTTGGAGCACGATACTATCGGCGGGTTCAACGCCATGCTGGAAAAGCAGAAGGCTGTGGAAGGCCAGTGCCGCATTACCACCGTGTTGTTCGACAACCGCTATGAGCTTCTCCATGACCGCATTGACATTCAGGCCGTCGGCTCCATGACAGACCGGGAATACCAGGTGGGCGGCTCCACAGCTCTGCTGGACGCCATTGGGAAGACAGTAAGCAAGCTGGTAAGCGTACAGAAAAGCACGGCAGCGGAATACCGGGCCGAAAAGGTGATGTTTGTCATTATCACGGACGGGGAAGAAAACTCCAGTAAGGAATATTCCGCCGATAAAGTAAAGGCAATGATCCAGCTGGAAAAGGAAAAGTATGGCTGGGAATTCGTGTTTCTGGGCGCCAATATCGACGCGGTAGAAACAGCGGGCCGCTTTGGCATTTCTCCAAGCCGCGCCGTGGACTACGTGCCGGACCGGGAAGGCACCACGCTGAATTTCCAAATGATGAGCCAGGCGGTGGCCGATTTCCGGGAAACCAGCGTAATCCCTCAGGCGCCCCTGGAGGCCATTCGCAGCGATATGCGGAAAAGGGGAGGAAAAAGGGGACGGGGCTGAATTATGGCTTCAGGGTGCAAAAGTCGAACCCCTTCTCCATTTCTGCGGAAAGCCGCAGCAAAAAACCGCTGAGCAGCTCCACGCAGGCCTCGATATCGTCCCAGTTCCCCGTTTCTACGGAGCTGTGCATATACCGCAGAGGAATAGATACCAGCGCCATGGGGACGCCTTCGTAAGCCCGAGTTACCGTATCGCCGTCGGTGCCGGTACGCCCGGTGGCGATCTCCCATTGCAGGGGAATGTTTTTTTCGGCCGCGGTTTGTTCCAGCAGGGCGTTCAGCTTCTTGTTGACGGAGGAAGCCTTACACAATACCGGCCCACAGCCCAGCTTGACCTCCCCGGTATCTCCTGGATTCGTGCCCGGAGCGTCACTGGCCCAGGTCACATCCACGGCAATGGCGCAGTCCGGCTTAAGGCGGGCAGCGGCGTAGTAGGCCCCCCGGCCGGTGGTTTCCTCCCCTACGGTAGTGGCGGCGTAAATGCCCAGGCTAGCGCCCTTCGCGGCGGCTTGCCTGGCGGCTTCCAGCACCACGAAGGCGCCGGCACGGTCGTCCAAAGCACGGCCGGTGAAACAGTTGTTCAGCAGCTCCCGCACAGTGGCCTCCGCGCACACTGGGTCGCCCACGGCCACCGCCTTCAAAGCCTCTTCCTTGGTTTTGGCCCCAATGTCTACCAGCAGGTCGGAGATTTCGGTTTTGTCTTTTTTTAGCAGCTCGGCGGAGGTGGCAATGACCCCGCTGACCATGGTTTCCCCGTGCCACACCTGTACGGGGGATCCCAGGTAAAGCCGGGGATGTACCCCGCCTGCGCCCATCAGGTGGAGGCGGCCGGAATCGTCGATATGGGTCACCACAAAGCCGATCTCGTCGATATGCCCGCAAAGGAGCACCTTGCGGGGGGATTCTGGGTTTACCACGGAAACGGCGTTTCCACTGGGGTCAGTAAGCTGTGTGTGGGCAAATTCCCGGCCATAGGCCAGGGCCTTTTTCTGAATGGCTTCTTCGTAGCCGCTCACCGAGGGGCTAGCAAGCAGTTCCTTTAGAAATTCCCGGTTCATAGGTTTCCTCTTTTCTTTATTTTCTATAAAAAGGAATAGGGTCTCCTTTTCAGGAATGACCTGAGCTTTCCTGCCCTTTAGGGACGGGCCGTTTTTCATTACGGGAAAGCTTTTTTCTTGTTTTATTATACGCCAAATGGAAAAGAAACACCAGCTTTTCCGGCGTACCCTTTCCCCAGGATGCCGCGCACCCGAAAATTTCAGTTTGGCTTTGACAAGCCGGGAGCGGCGTGTTATAACAAGATAAAGAAGAAACATTCACCAGAGAAAGGAAAGGCATAATACTATGGCAGACCTGTTTGACCAATTTCATTTCCCCGAGGATGTGGGCATTTCCTCCACCGCCATCGCTCATTTTTTGCAGGAGTGCGAAAGGCTCCCTTATAAGCTTAGAACGCTGCATGTTGTCCGCCACGGCAAGGCGGTAGTGGAAGCTGCCCGCCACCCCTTTCTTCCTACGGATAAGCGGCTGGTCTATTCCGTAAGCAAAACCTTCACCGCCACGGCCATTGGCGTGGCGGTGAAAGAGGGGCTGCTTTCTGTAGAGGATAAAGTGCTGGACTATTTCCCCCAATGCCGGAATTTGGAGCTGGACGAGCGGTCTGGGCGAATGACCATCCGCCACTTGCTTACCATGAGCACCGGCCACGAACGGGATACGGTAGGCGACATGTGCAATAGTACGGGCGCCTCTTGGCCGGAGGTGTTTTTTACCCGAAAGATGGCCTATGAGCCCGGAACCCGCTTTGTTTATAATTCCGGCGGGACCTATATGCTTTCCGAAATTATTGGCCGGGTGACAGGTATGTGCCTGAAGGATTGGCTGCAAAAGCATGTCTTTGACCCGCTGGGCATTGCCGACGTGTGCTGGGATACCAATGGCACGGTGAACACCGGCGCCTGGGGCCTGCTCATCGCCCCCAGGGATTTGTGCAAGCTGGGCTTGCTGTATTTAAACAAAGGCGTTTACAATGGCCGGCGCATCCTTACCGAGGAATGGGTAGAAGAGGCCTCTGCCCCACAGGTCGCCACCAACAGCCGGGGCTGTGGGGGATGGGGCCAGCGTTACGGATACCAGATTTGGGAAAACAGCCCCGGAAGTTACCGGGCAGACGGCGCTTTTGGGCAGTATTGCATGGTGTTTCCGGCCCAGGATATGGTCGTTACCACTACAGCGGAAGAGGCAGACGGCACACGGATTTTCCCCTTGGTGGAAAAATATTTGCTTGCTGACCTTCGGGAGCCTGCCAGGGGGCGGGATGCCTGGGCCTATGAAAACCTGCAGAAGGTGCTATGCCGGTGGGAAGCTCCCGCTGTATACCAGCCCACCTCCTCTTACCTTGTGAACGCCCTTCAGGACCGGACTTACCAGCTGGAAAGCCAGAACGGCCCCGCGGAACGCCACAGGCTCCGTTTCCAGGCGGGGAACAGCGGGCTGCTGCTTACCATAGATGACAGGCAGGTGATAAAAAGCTCCTGTGTGGCGGATGTGCTGGGGGAAACGAAATATGCCATTGAGCTTCCCAGCAGCAGCCCGTTCCGGGGTCAGGAGCAGCGGAACCGTCCCTGGCTTTACGGCGCCCACCATGCCTGGCTTGACCAGGATACCCTGATGCTCACTGTCTGCTGGCGGGAGACAGGCCATACCCAGACCTGGAAATTTTTCTTTTCCGGCGAGAGGCTCATGCTGTTCATCACAGACAGTACAAAGGGGATGTTCGAACTGTTCGGCGCCGTCAGCGACCAGAATGTGCGCTTTGCCGATATGGTCTTCAGCGGTATTGCCCAGCAGCAGTAAATACCGGAACAGGAAATCACATAAAGCTTCACACCTTTAGGATATGGAGTTCTATGTGTAGGAAGCATCGGACATTTTATGGGGCAGGCTGTTATAATAAAGCGCACCACAGGAACCATGGGAGGCGTAAAAATGAAATATACGAAGCTCGGAAATTCCGGCCCGAGGGTTTCCCGTATCTGCATGGGCTTTGGCAGCTTCCTCACCGGGCAGCATAACTGGACTATTTAGAAGAGCCCTACGTGCCCCACAGGCTGGTGGGCATTATGGCACAGAATTAAAAAATATGCTTGACTTTGACGCGGCGTCATCGTGTAGGATAAGGGCAGAAAAGGGAGGGGAAAGCAATGGAGCTCACCACTATCAGCCAGCTTCGCCAGAGCCTGGGCATCTCGACCAGAACCCTGCGGTATTATGAGGAGATTGGCCTGGTATCCAGCATAAGACCGGAAGGATACGCCTACCGGGCCTATGACCAGGAGGCGGTGGCACGGCTGCGGCAGATCTTAGTGCTGCGAAAGCTGGGCGTGCCGTTAAAGAAAATAGAGGCCTTTTTCTCCCGGCCGGAACAGGAACGGCTCCGTACCTTGCTGGAAGAGACTGCCGCCCAGGTAGAGGAGGAGATCAACGCCCTTTCGGCCCTGCGGAATCTATTAGGCCGGTTTTTGTCCCGGCTGGCCGGGGAGAGGCGGCGGGGGCTTCCGGTAGAGCTTTTAAGCGAAGAAGAGATCACGGCACTGCTGGCGCCCTTCCCTTTCTCAAAAAATCATCAGGAGGAACTTACCATGGAAGATCTTTCCCGCACCCAAGAAGCCTTGTCAAAGTTGAAGAATGTGCGCATCCTGTACCTGCCGCCCTGCACGGTAGCGGCCGCCCATTACATTGGACCAGACCCGGAAGACCATGCCGGAGCTATGCTGGATGCCTTTGTAGACGCTGTAAAATTGCCGGAAAAGAAACCAGATTTCCGGGTATTGGGTTTTAACAACCCTTCCCCCCAGGGGAACGAGGAATATGGCTATGAGTTTTGGGTGACCATCCCCGAAGATATGGAAACACCTCTTCCCGTGGAGAAAAAACGGTTCCCCGGTGGCCTTTACGCTGTCCATTGTATAAAAATGGGCGATTTTTGGGAGTGGGGCGAACTGGGAAAATGGGTGGAAAACAGCCTGGAATATGAGTACGACACCCGGGAGCCCTTTGGCATGGGGGGCTGCCTGGAAGAGCATTTGAACGCTTATACCTACTATAGCGCTGCCCCCGAAAACCGGAACTTCTCTCAGTTGGATTTGATGATGCCCGTCAAGCCCAAAAATTCTTAAGGGGTCCGTCCCTAAAAAGTGAAAAGCGGCGTCGCGGACAAAAGAGCGACGCCGCTTTTTATGAGAAATCCGGGGTGGGAAATTCCTTCCCAGGGAAAAGTTCCCCTTTCTCTTGCCAACAGAACGTGCTAAAATGGAGGCAGCAATTTTTTGAATGCTTGACGGAGGGGATAGGGTTGAAAAGAGTTTTTTCTTTATTGCTGGCGCTTTTGCTGTTTTTAGGGCTTTTTTGGAAAGGGGAAAGGGCCTTGGCAGCGGAAGAAGAGCCGCCGGAACAACCGGCGCTAACCAAGGAACATGTGGCCTATATCAAAGGGGACAAAGACTTGGTGCGTCCAAAAGGAAAGCTGAGCCGGGCCGAGGCGGTAAGCTTTGTGGGCAGCCTTTTTACATTTTATTTACAGGTTTCTGAATACTTGATGCCGGGCCAAGGCCTATGCTAAAATAAACTTAAGCATGGGAGGGCCTTTGGTCATGAATAAGGAAAAGCAAGGGAAGAAGTGGGCGGCTTGCCTGTTGTGCGTCGGCATGGTATGTTCCTTTTGGGGCTGCCAGGAAGACCCGGAGGGCAGCATTGTTGTTCACAAGGACATGGATAAGCTGGTGAGCCAGGCGGCAGCCTCCGGGCCGGAACGGATGGACGCGAAGGAAGTGGCAAAAGAGGTTGCCCAAAGCTATGAAAGCTACCAAACCACTTTGGAAAACGAAAGCCTGGGGGTAAAGGTGCAGGTAGACGCCCGGGTGGAGGTGCCAAAGGCGGAAAAACTGGGGGTTTACCGGGTAGAGCAGAAAAGCTTCAGCCAGGAATTTATTGATAAAGTGCGGGCGGAGCTTTTAGGAGAGAGGCCTTTGTACAAAGGCCTCAATTTTTTTGACGCCTCAGGTAATTTCCGCCTGGCTCCAGCTGGACCCCCAGCAAAGCAGGGCGGCCAATATTTTGTTCGGCTGGGTTTCGCCTCTGAACCATGCCACCTATTACATGCATAACTTCGGCTATGATAACCTGCCCCGGTTGGCCAATTCTTACCTGTTTTTCTTCTGTGCCGGCGTTTTGCTTTCTCTTTTATCCTTTTGGCGCGCCAAAAGGGTACCATTTCAATTTACAGGGACGGAGCGGTGAGTATGGCGCAGAACGGCATTTTGGTAGAGCACGTCTATAAGGCTTTTGGCAGGGAGGCGGTTTTAGAAGATGTGAGCCTGTACATCCCTCCTGGAAAAATTTTGGGCGTAGTAGGCGGCAACGGCAGCGGGAAAACAGTACTGATGAAATGTATTTGCGGCTTTTTAAAGCCGGATAAGGGCATGATTACGGTGTGTGGGAAACGGGTGGGAAAGGATGTGGATTTTCCTGAAAGTATAGGGATTATTATTGAAACGCCCGGCTTTCTTCCTTACCAAAGCGGCTACCGGAACCTGAAGACCCTGGCAGCCTTAAAGGGGAAAATAGGAAAAAAGGAAATTATGGAGGCCTTGTGTCAGGTGGACCTGCTGGAAAATAGGCGCAAGGCCGTCGCCCGGTATTCTCTTGGGATGCGCCAGCGGCTTGGGCTTGCCCAAGCCATTATGGAAAACCCCCAGGTGTTGGTTTTAGACGAACCCTTCAACGGCTTGGAACAGCAAGGGGTAAAAGAGGCGCGAAAGCTTTTGTGGGCCCAGAAAAACCAGGGCAAAGCTATTTTGTTGGCAAGCCACAACGCAGAGGACATTCGCGAGCTGTGCGATGAGGTGTTCCCTATGGAGGTGTAGTGTGAAAAATATCCTTGCCTTATGCCTGCTGCTTCCTTGTGTCATGGCTCAGGAGACGGCAACCGTCCCGGAGCAGGAACCTTCGGGGGCGGCGTCTCCAATCCCGGAAGGCACCGGTTCTCAGCCAGATGTGCCCTCCCCGGAGCCCGGGGCAGATGCTCCAAAGCTGTTTCTAGACAATACAAATATTTATGAAAACATGGAAAAAGCTACTCCCAGGGTTACATGCCGGCCGTTCGGGGCAACGAGGCTATTTTGGTGCTGCCGCTGCTGTGCGAGGGGGAGCTAAAAGGGAACTGCCTGCGCGCCAGAGTGGGGTTAGGTAACGCCCAGAGCCCCTTTATTAAGAATAACTATGAAAAAACCGTAGAGCTTTCCCTGAATCCGGTGAACCAAGGGAAAAAACAGGTGGAAGGTTATTGCGTCAGCTTTCCGCTGGCCTTAAAATCTCAGCGAGTAAACGGCAGCTACCCGGTGGCCATAGAAATTATGGCCGCCGGCAACGGGGGAGCTATTCTGCAGGAGACCTTTACGGTTTATGTGACCATATGGGACGGGAAAGACCCCGACGCCTCTCCTGAACCAGAACCCACGCCCCGGCCCTCCCCGGAGGAACCGGCGGTTTTGCCGCCCAGAGTAGTAGTGACAAAATGTGAAGCGGCCTCTTTGGAAAAGGATGCTGTTCCGGGCACAGTCAATGCAGGGAATAAAATGCGGTTGAAGGCATGGCTAAAGAATACCAGTAAAACAGAGAAGCTGGAAAATATGTTGGTCACCGCCGCGGCCCCAACAGAAAATTTTTCTTTAGAGAGTACTTCCGACAGCATTTTTTTAGAGGAACTGCTCCCTGGTGAAAGCTTAGAAGCAGTCCTTGATTACACGGTGAAACAAGAAACACCGGCTGGGCAGTACGAGGTTTCTTTGCAATATGAATTTTCCTACCATAACGGGCAGGCGAGTTCCGGGAACGGCACTGCCAGGGTAACTATCGGCCAGCCCTTGGCACTGGAATTCTCCCTGCCGTAAATGCCCCAGGAGGCCGTGATTTCCGATACCATAGAGGTGAGCGTACAGGCCATAAATCTCAGTCGGGCCAAGGCCTGCAGAGTGCGGGCTCAGTTAAAAGCAGACGGCGTTTCTTCTAGTGGGACGGCCTTTCTGGGGGACTTGGAGGGAGGCGCCTCCCAAACAGTGACCTTGCCGCTCACCATTACCGGGCTCACCCAGGGGGATTTTCCCTATGGCCTTTCGGAAGGGGAGGTCACTTACTTCTATGAAGATGAAGCAGGCAAAGAATACCAGGAGAAAGGCAGTTTTTCCCTCATGATAAAATCACCTTTTTCCGAACAACAGGGGAAAAAAACGGAACAGCCGGAGCAGTGGTGGCTTATTATGGGAGCCATAGGTTTGGCGCTTTTAGCCTTTGGAGGCGGATTTGCCGGAGGAGCATTCCGAAAAAGGAAAGCATGAAGGGGATACGGGAGTTCTTTTGGATGCGCCGTCAAAGGGGCAAAGTGAAGGTGGTCTTGCTGCTGTTCCTTCTTTCAGCTTTCTCCATGATTCATGGGGCAAAACAACTTTGGGAATGTGCTTTGGGCCTGGGGGAGCCGGTGGAATACCTGCTGCAGCCCAGTACAAGCGGCGCAATGTTGGAAAGAGGACTGCAGGAGCTTCAAAAGCTGGATGGGCTGGTGGGCGTGAGTGGGCAAAGGGAATATACCATCACCCGCGGGGAAGAGAGCCTGGCTGTTACCGAGCTTTCGGCCCAATATTTGGACCGGTGCTACGGCTTGGGAGAGCCTGGCTTCCGCCGTCATTTTTGGCTGCCCTCCCAGGCCTTCTCCAGCTTTGTGGGGGTGGGGGCTGTCTCTCCCGTCCATCTTACCTACCGGCAGGAGGAAGAGCATCACAATGGGACGTTCAGCCGCTCCGAAGAATTGCCCCGTAACTTGGCTGGAGCCGTTACCGCAGGGGATTCGGAAACCCTTCGTGGCTCCCCAGAACTGCGGGTGATGTTCCAACGTCCGGATCTTTCCGGGGTCACGGCAGGTCACTTGGAGGCTTTGGGATTTTCGGTTGTGAACAGCCAGCAGCTGCAGCTTCAAAATCTCGAGTTTGGGATGCTGCTCACCTGCTGCCTTTATGACCTGGCGGTCTGCATTTTAGCGGCCATAGGGGGCTGGGCACTATATGCCTTGGAGCTTTGTTCATATGAGAGAAAGAAGTAAACGGTATGTAAAAAATTTTGCCCTCTGTATCCGGCCGGCACGCTTCACACCATTTTCTCCGCATATTTCATTTGTACTTTAGCTCATGAAGGATGTGGCCCCCTTTTGGGTCTGTTAAATACGGCAACTCAACTTTAACCAATTCCATTGCATCCTTCTGCCGTTTCCTATTGTTCAAGATATATTATAGTTCTATAAATGGATAGCGAAAACCGCTTGCCGGCGCATTGACTGGGAAGAAAAGAAATGTTATACTAAAACTCAACGTGATTCTTTAGGCGGCAATAGCAACTGCTTCCTTAGGACCGGCTATTGCCTCAGGGGAAACGGGGTGGAGCATAAAGATGACAAGCGGTTTCAACAAGACGGAAAAAAGGAAGGGATATTTCTGGCTTCTTGCCATTGTGGTGGTTTTTTGCGTTTTAGGGACCGTGGTATTTTCTGTGGCGCGGAAAATATCTCAGGAAATGTCTGCCTCGGCTATTCAAAACCTGAGCGAGAGCTTGGATCTTATCGAATGTACCATAGAAGCGATTTTTCGCAACGAGGCGGATTTCCAAAGGCTGGTGGCCGAAGAGGTAGCGGAGGCAGAAGATCCTCAGGAGTATGTCCGCGATTATAAAAGAAACCAGACAATGGTGAAGATGTCTTTGGTGCTTTCCGGGGAGACGGAGGGCGTTTCTAACATGGAAGACAGCTTTTCCGAAGGTGAGCTGGACTTTTCTTCGGGAAAAACTGTGGACGGATTGCCCATTTCCCAGTCTTACTTAAATTATATGGGCACCTGGGCCTATACCATGAAATGCCCCGTAGAAAAAGAGGGCAGGCAAATCGCTACTCTTTACGTGGAATATGTGTATGACTTTTTTGATAAATCCTTGCCAGACGGGTTCTATAACCAAAAGGCTTCCCTCTATATTATGGATGCCGAAAATGAACGCTTTGTGCTAAAACCCAAGGGTATGGGACAGCGGAGTGCGGGACATTTGAATTTGGCGGATTTTTATCGAGCCAACGACATCCAGGAAGAAAAGCTGCAAAAAGAGGTTGCCCGGTGTTTGGAAAGCGGGGAAAATCTCTTGTTTTACCACGATATCAGGCAGGCCAACGCTCTGAATTATATGTGGGCGGTAAACGACGGCTCGATCTTTCTAATAGGCTATGTTCCGGTAGAGGCTATCCAACAGGAAGGAAGGTCCGTAAACCAGAATATCTTTATTGTGGTAGCCGTGATGCTGGTAGCCTTTCTGCTGTGCTTCCTGATCTATTATTTCGGCCAGAGGCAGCAGGAGAAAATTCGAAAAGAGAGGGAAGCGGAAAGGGAGACCCATAATAAACAGTTGGCGGAGGCACTTCAGGCCGCGCAAATCGCCAGCAACTCCAAAACCATGTTTCTTTCCAATATGTCCCATGACATCCGCACGCCTATGAACGCGGTTTTGGGCTTTACAAGGCTGCTTGCCATAGATGCGGAAAACCCGGTGAAGGTTCGGGAATATACGAAAAAGATTATGGCTTCCGGCCAGCATTTGCTGAGCCTGATTAACGATGTTTTGGATGTTTCCAAAATCGAAAGCGGGAAAGTGGTGCTCAACTTCGCGCAGTTTACTCTGAGCGAGCTGGTAGCTTCCGTAGACGCCATCATTCATCCCATGGCTAAGGCCAAAAACCAGAAGTTTCACATGGAGGTGACGGGTGTCCGGCACGAATGCCTGATTGGGGATGAAACAAGGCTGAACCAGGTTTTGCTGAATCTCTTGTCCAATGCCGTGAAGTACACCCAGGCGGGGGGGAATATTTGGCTTCGCATTCTGGGGCTAAAGCAGCGTTCCAGCCAATATGAACACCTTCGAATAGAGGTGGAAGACGACGGCTTTGGAATGACTCCGGAATTTTTAGAAACCATTTTTGACGCCTTCACCAGGGCGGAAAACAGCACCACCAACAAAGTGCAGGGTACAGGCCTGGGGATGGCCATCACAAAAAGCATTGTAGAGCTTATGGGAGGCACCATAGACGTTTCCAGCGAAGTGGATAAGGGCAGCCTTTTCCGGGTAGATCTGGAACTGCGGATCCCGGAGGACCAGACAGATAAGAAGTTTTGGGAAGAAAGTGCCATTGCCAGGATTTTGGTGGTAGATGATGACCTGGAAGCCGCTAAAAATATTCAGGCTCTCATGAGTGAACTGGGGATTCCTACAGATACCGCTTCCTCGATGGAAGAGGGCCTTCGCCTGCTGGAAAAGGAAGCAGGGGAAAACTCGGAGTACCATATGGTTCTGCTGAGCTGGGATGTGGTGAAAAATCAGGATGCGGCGGCGGTAAATAGGCTGCGCGGGGCTTTGCCTTCTGAGACGCCTGTAATGCTGTTGGCGGAGTCTGGGGAGGAAGGCCTGGAAGAAACCCTGCAAACCGAAAACACCCATCTTCTTACAAAGCCTTTCTTTGTGTCTGCTTTTAAACAGAAAATTGTAGAAATCCGCTCTGGCTCGAAAAAGGATGTCGGCATTGAAATGGCAGAGGGAAGCGGCCTGGAAGGCCTTCGATTCCTGGCTGCGGAAGATAACGAGATCAACGCCGAGATCTTGGCGGAGGTTTTGGAGATCGAGGGAGCCAGCTGTGAAATTGTAGAGAACGGAAAGTTGGCGGTGGAGCGCTTTGAGGCATCCGGGAAAGACGAGTTCGACGCTATTTTGATGGATGTTCAAATGCCGGTGATGAACGGCTATGATGCCACTAGGGCAATCAGAGTCCTGGAACGGGCCGATGCGAAAACGATCCCCATTATTGCCATGACGGCAAACGCCTTTGTGGAAGACGAAAAGGCAGCTTTGGAGGCCGGCATGAATGCCCATGTGGCAAAGCCACTGGATGTGGAACTGTTGAAAAAGGCGCTAAGCCAACATGTAAACCAGAAGGAGTAAACACCTATGAAACGGAAAAGCGTGAAAAGGGTAGCGGCAGTTTTATTGGCGGCAGGAACCTTGTTCCTAACTTCTTGCGGGACAGCAGATGAGGAAAACCTTAACTTAATCGCCTCGAAAGAGGAAGAAGAGCGAATTGTGAACCTGTTCAGTCCCATGGAAAAGACAGATCCGGACGTGGAAAATGTGGCCAGAAGCGCCACAGATCTTACGGTTATGATGGCGGAAGAGAGACTTGGCATAAAGGTGGCTTATCGGACCTACACGGCCGAAGATTACCAGGACAGCACTTATGACGATGTAGCCCTGGACAGGGCTCGGAATAATATGGATGATATTTACCTCTTGAATCCGGATGTCATTATGCAGTTGGCGAAAGAGGGAGAATTGAAGGACCTTTCCGGGCTGGATTCCGCCAAAAATTTGCGGGAAGTGGTGAAAACGGCCAATGTTGTGGATGGGAAGCTGGTAGCCATTCCCCAGGAGGTGGTAGCTTACGGCCTGTTTATCAATAAAGACATGTTCGACAAATACCAGCTGGAGCTGCCGGAAACGCCGGAGGAATTTTTGGAATGCTGCCGGGTATTCCAGGAAAACGGAATAGAAACGCCTGTAGGCGCGAACCGCTGGTGGCTGGAAACCTTTGTGCTGGCCCAGGCATACGCCGATCTTTATAACGGCGGAAACACAGAGGCGGAAATAGCGGAGCTGAACAGCGGGAAGAGAAAGTACAGCGATTATATGCGGCCCGGTTTTGAATTCCTGCAAGAGCTGATCGACAAGGGCTATGTGGATGCGAAGAAGGCCTATGTCAGTGAGGCGATCGATGGGGAAGGGCCGGATTTCCTGGCTCAAAAAACACCGATTGTCATGGCTTATTGGGGTGCGGCGAATACCGAAACCTCTTACGGCGCTCCCGATTTTAACATGCTGGTCATCGGCTTTCCAAGCAGCCGGGGCCAAATGCCGGTGATGCCCATGACAGGCTTCGCGGTGGGCGCAAACGCGGAGCACGAGGAGGACGCCATGAAGATGTTGGATATTGTTGTTTCCGATGAAGCCCTTCAGGTTTACACCGAGACAAATAAGGTGATATCTCCTTCTAAAAATGTGAAAGTAGACTGTATTCCCGCTCTAAAGCCCTTAAACGACAGAATAGAGGAAGGCGTTTTTGTGCTGGGCTCTAACGCCAACATGAAGGTGGAGCAATGGGGAAATACTTGTCTAATTGTACGGGAGCTTTTAAACGGCGCCACGGTAGACGAGTGTATGGAAATGTTCGATAAGCTGCAGGAGGAATCTTTAAAAGGGTAACCGGCCGGGGCAGAGCTGCCCCGGAAAGGCTCAGGGTCTGCGAAAGAGGCTTGACGCCTGCCGGATTTCGAAACAAAAGGAGAGGCCCTGGTAAATCTCAGGGCCTCTCCTCTTTTACTTATGGAATTGGAGCCGCTTATTTCGCGGAATAGAAGGTATAGTTGTTCATATCCAGAGTTCGGATCTGTTCGAAAGACATGTTGTTTCCCCCATTTCCGGGGCCTTTGTTCAAGTCTAAATCGGTCCAATGGTTTTCGAAATCGGCCCGGCGGGCGTCGAAATCGGCTTTAGTGGTTTTGGTATCGCCGATCACATATTCGCCATTGCTTTCCTCTCCATATACCCCGTGAGACTCCAGGTAAACCCAGGAATCTTCCAGCTCACTTTGGCTGCTGTTCCAGGGAATATAAGTGTACGTATTGTTGAATCGGTCGCCCTGAGGGGTACGGGTTTCCACCACCAAATAGGGCTTGCTCGCGGCGTCCAGCGCCAGTCCCAAGGTACCGCTGTTGCCGCCCACCTCTTGGTATAGAAGCTGGCCGGAGACCACTGTGATACAGGTGCCGTCGCCATTGACGGAATATACGTCGTACAGGGCTTGGAAATCGTTGCCCTTTTTCACCTTGTACACACAGAGCAGCTCGTTTACCCCGTTGCCGTCTATGTCGGTAAAGCTGGCCAAGGGTTGGTAATAATCGTCTGGCCTCACAAAGCCCGGAGTACCTTCGATCTGGGCAAGCAGCTTATTGATCACCTGGTTTTTATCGGCCTGAGCGGCAGGAGCTTCCTGGAATTTGGAGGCGTCGAAATCTTCAAAAGATCCAAACGCGTTTTCGCCCAGACTCAGGGTGTCATTCTCTACTTGCAAAGAGATGAGAAGGTCTACCAGTACCTGGGAGGTTTGCTCCAGGGTTTCGTCGGTAGCGATCATGGTGAGGTTCCAATAGTGCCCGCCCTGGGGGAAAACGAACTCGTAAACCATCCATTCCTCATCGGCCCGGTACCCGCTGTAATGGCAGGTCAGGTCCAGCTCCACATAGGGGTAACGGCCTATTTCCAGCTGGGTGAGTTCCGAAAGGAGCCGGGCGTTCTGGTAATCGGCGTCAGAAAAATAGGGAGAAATGGCAGTCTCCATGGTTTTGGTGAAACCGTCCTTTTCTCTATCGGCATAAGGACGTTGGGTGCTTGTTTTGTACATGGAAATGTGAGAACGCCCCTCAGCTGCGGGCTTAATGGTGAGGTTGTTGTCTAAGGCACGGAAGCTTCCCTGGTACCCCAGCTCCATTTCGCCCTGTACCAGTTCATCCCGCAAGGCAAACCTCAGGTAGTCGGGGTCTTCCATTTCGTAAATGGTATAGCCTTCTGCCTCATAGGGGCCGGTGATCTGGAAGCTTTCCAGCATTTTTTCGATCTGCCCCCGGTAGCGTTCGGCGTCTTTGGCGGAGTTTTCTACCACCCACATGAAGGTATAGCAGCCGAATTCCCCCTGGGAATCGAGCACATATAGGGCACCGGTGTAATTCTTGCCGTTCTGCGCCAGTGTCCAGCGGTACAGGTAGCAGGGCTGGCCGTTGACCTGCTCTGTGCTTTCCTCTTGTACCGAGACCCCTTCGGCGCCCACGTAGCCGGAAAGCACCGTGGGGTCGGCCTCAATTTGCCGGACAAGGTCTTCGGAAGAATAGATAAAGCAATTTTTCGTGGTTTGGAAGGCGTATTCCACGGCCACCCGGCATTCCTCTCCTGCGCCCAAGATCACATTGTTGGCGTTGGGCTCGTCATAGGTAAAAGCTTCCGGGTAATCGAAAGCAAAACGGACGGTGCTGTTTTCATAATGCAGGAAAGTTCCGGCCTCCTGCTCTCCGGAAGTGGAGGGAGTGGAAGAACGTGTTTCTGAGCTTTGGGGTACAGCAGAGCTCTCAAGGATATCTTTTGTCTTTAAGAAGATGGAACGGAAGACTACTACCATCAGGATTAAAACTACTACCGCCCCACAGGCAATCAAGGGAATCAGCCATTTAGGCTTTTGGGGAATGGACGGAGGCTGCCGGGGGCCAGGGCCGGGATAAGGCCTTTGAGGCGGCCCTGCCGGAGGAACCTGTGGGGGCAGCGGGGCGCTTCTGGGGGCCGCCTCGGGAGCGGGCTGGGGCTGAGGCTGGGGAGCGTTTGCGGTGTCCGCCGGCGCCGTCTTTTGGGAAGGTGCGCCCCCTTGGGAAACTGCAGGCCCCACAGGTTTCCCGCAGTTGTGGCAAAACTGCGCGTTATCGGGCAGGTTTGCGCCGCAGTGGATACAAAACATGGTAGACCCTCCTTTTTCGGCAAAATAATTAAGAAAATTATATCAGCATCCCGGCAGGTTTTCAAGGTTTTTCGAAAACCCCTTGACAGCATTTTGCAAAGGTACTATAATAACAACGTCAAAACAAAGCGGAGCTTTGGTGGCTCCCACCCGTGCAGTGCCGTCTGACACAGGTCAATACAGGGCAAGACGCAGTCTTTCTGTGTATTGCGAGTTGTTGATTCGCGGGCGGAGTTTTTTGCCCGCTTTTTTTGCGCCAGTTCGTTTTGAGGATTTTATGTGAGAACATGTGTGATGGAGGTGCTACCCATTAGCAACAAGGAACTGCAGATCAATGAGCAAATCCGGGATAAAGAGCTCCGCGTGATCGATTTCGACGGCTCGCAGCTGGGCATTATGCCCTTAAAGCAGGCTATGGATCTTGCTGAGCAAAAAAATCTGGATCTGGTAAAGATCGCGCCGCAGGCAACCCCGCCGGTCTGCAAGATCATCGATTACGGTAAATACCGCTTTGAACAGGCGAAGCGGGAAAAGGAAGCAAGGAAAAACCAGAGGGTCGTAGAGATTAAGGAAGTACGCCTTTCCCTTAATATCGATACCCACGATTTTGAAACAAAGAAAAACCATGCTGCCCGTTTTATTGAAGACGGCAACAAGGTGAAGGTTTCTATTCGCTTCCGCGGAAGAGAAATGGGTCACCCCGAGCACGGGCTGGAGATTATGCGCCGTTTTGCCGAGGCTATGGCAGAAGAGGCCAATGTGGAAAAGCCCGCAAAGTTGGAGGGCAGGACCATGCTTATGTTCCTTACCCCCAAGCCCGTAAAATAACCACCAATATCAAGGAGGAATACAAAATGCCGAAACTGAAAACACACAGCGGCGCCAAAAAGCGCTTCAAGCTTTCCAAAAACGGAAAAGTGATCCGTGCACACGCTTATATGACTCACCTGGCCAACGGCCATGGCAAAACTCCTAAGTCCAAGCGCCATGCCCGGGGCACCACGGTAACCGACAAAACCAGCGTAGCTGCCGTAAAGCGGATGCTGCCCTATAAATAAGCGGTACAGAATTTACAAGTTTGGTCACATTTTTCGCAGAGTAGAAAGGATGGAATGAGAAATGGCTAGAGTTAAGGGCGCAATGATGACCCGCAAAAGAAGAAAGAAAATTTTAAAACTGGCAAAGGGATATTGGGGTTCCAAAAGCCGTCATTTTAAAATGGCGAAACAGGCTGTTATGAAATCCGGCAATTATGCCTACATTGGCCGCAAGCAGCGAAAGAGGGATTTCCGCCGTTTGTGGATCACCAGAATTTCTGCAGCCTGCCGCATGAACGATATCAATTATTCCACTTTTATGAACGGTCTGAAAAAGGCGGGCGTCACGCTCAACCGCAAAATGCTTTCTGAAATTGCCATTGCTGACCCGGCAGCTTTCACCGCTTTGGTGGAGAAGGCTAAGGCCGCATTATAAAAATGTGAAGAGTACGCCTGGGGCGGTTCGCCTTGGGCGTTACTTTTCTTTTTTTGGAAAGGGGGAAAGCTGGTGGTTTCGCGCATTACCAGCAGGAAAAACCCATTGGTCCGGCAAGCGGCTGTCTTGGCAGATTCCGCCGGAAGGCGGCGGGAAGAGCGCCGCTTTTTTTGTGAGGGTGCCCGGCTGTGTGAGGAAGCTGCCCGCTCCGAGATAGCCATAGAAGCCTGTTTTTTTACGGAAAAGGCCCGGGAAAAATACGGGAAATATTTAGAGGCGGTACAGCAAAGGAGCGGAGCGCTCTATTTGGTAGAAGAGCACGTGGCCGGGCTGCTTTCCGGCACCAAGACCTCCCAAGGTGTCTTTTGCCTTTGCGCTTGGCCCCAAGGACTGCGGGATTTTCCCACCGGCGGGTGCCCGGCAAAGAGCCCCTGTGTGGTGCTGGAAAATATACAGGACCCTGGAAATTTGGGCACAGTTCTGCGCACAGCGGAGGCCTTGGGAATTGAACAGGTGGTGCTGCTGGGCAGCTGCTGTGATCCCCTTTCTCCAAAGGCTCTCCGGGCCTCTATGGGGGCAGTGTTCCGGCTGCGGCTTTTTCTGGCGGAAAGTGCGGAGCCGCTTTGTGGTTTTTTGCGGGAAGCGGGCTATTCCTTGTGGGCGGCAGTGCCCGGCCGGGAGGCCGTGCCGGTGACAAACCTGAATTTTTCTGGCATGCTTCCAGCGGTATTCATTGGGAATGAGGGAAACGGCCTTACTGCCGAGACCATCGCCCTGTGCGGCCAAAAGGTGACCATCCCCATGACCGGCCGGGCGGAATCGCTGAACGCATCTGCGGCGTCTACTATTTTGCTTTGGGAAATGAGACGGAATGGAACAGGCTGAAAACGGCGTTTTTGTGTTTTCCGGTCCTGTTTGCGACAGAGGGGGAAGATGTTTTTGAAAAGCCAGCCACAGTGTGACCCACGGGTTTATTGGATTTGGGCCCAGCATGCTTTTGGGGCGGGGAGCTATAAGCCCTATGAGTTGTTCCGGCGGTTTTCCGGCGGGCTGCGGGAGTTCTGTGAAAGCGGCCCTTCTTTGTGGAATCGCATGGAACTCATCACCGAAAAGGAAGCTACCGCTCTGTACTCCTATGGGCTTTCCGGTGCGGAAGCCTTGTTGGAATACTGCCTAAAAATGGGACAGAAGGTCTTAACGCCGGAGTGTGAGAAATATCCCGAAGCTTTAAGGAATATTTTTGACCCTCCTGCGGTACTGTATGTAAAAGGAAAGCTCCCGTACACACAAACGCAGCCTACCATTGCCGTAGTGGGAGCCAGGAAAGCGTCTCCCGCTTCTCAACAGGCAGCTAAAGCCTTTGGGTGCCAGTTGGCTTCCGGCGGCGCTACTGTAATCAGTGGTTGTGCGGTAGGCGTAGACGCGGCAGTGTTGACAGGGGCCCTCAGTGTGTGGAATGGCCCGATCAGCGTACTGCCCGTTTGCCTGGATAGCCCCTATGTGGCGGAAAACGAAAGCTTGCGTCGCAGAATTCTGGAGCGGGGTGGGGCGCTGGTTAGTGAATATGCTACAGAGCGCGGAGTGCAGCGGGGCACCTTTCAGGTAAGAAACCGTATCATTTCGGGGCTTTCCCATGGCGTTTTGGTGATCCAGGCGGCCAGCCGCAGCGGCACTTTAATCACGGCGAGGCTTGCCGTGGAACAGAACCGAGATGTTTTTGTTTACCCCGGAGAAGAGGATGACCCGGCTTATGAGGGCAGTAGACTGCTGATAAGAGATGGCGCGAGGCCTGTTACAAGCGGGGAAGAGATTTTAGAGGAATACAGCGCCTGCCTTTCCCGAAGCACCAGGGAACCAGAGAACCCCTTGCTCACACCGGAGATCTTTTCTAAAAGAAAAGCGGCAGCGGAGCCTCTTTTGGCCGACCCTGCACCCGGGGAGGAGCTTTCGGAAGCCGCAAAGGCTGTATGGAAGGTGTTGGATGCCATCCCGGTTCATGTATCCCAGTTAGAAGAAAAAACTACCCTTCCCGCCGCTCAGGTCTTGGCCGCCCTAACAGAGCTGGAGCTGGCGGGCAAAGCCCGGTCCTACCCCGGAAAGCGCTATAGCCGCGCTTGAATTTTTCCGGAGGATATAGTAGAATAAAGAAGTTTATTTACCCATCGCCTCTGAATGTACGCAAAAGCTGCCCTGCCGGGTAGACACGAAAAAATGCGAGAGACGAGAAAGGAAGTTGGTATCTCCATGGCGAAATTGGTTATTGTGGAATCGCCCTCCAAGGCGAAGACCATAAAAAAATATTTGGGAAAAGATTACGAAGTAATTGCTTCTATGGGCCATGTGCGGGACTTGCCCAAGGCCCGCTTGTGCGTGGACGTAAAAGACGATTTTAAGCCAAAGTATAGCGTAATCAAGGGCAAAGAGAAGCTCGTGAAAGAGCTGAAGGAAGCGGCTGCGGAGTCTGACGGCGTGCTGTTGGCCACCGACCCCGACAGGGAGGGCGAGGCCATTTCCTGGCATTTGGCCTACCTTTTAGGGTTGGATGAACATGCCCCCGACAGAGTCACTTTTAACGAAATCACAAAAACCGGTGTAGAAGAGGGAATGTCCCACCCTCGGGAGATCGATTTGGACCTGGTAAACGCCCAGCAGGCTCGCCGCATTTTGGACCGTTTGGTGGGCTACACCCTGAGCCCTTTTTTGGCCAAAACCATCCGCAGAGGCCTTTCCGCGGGCCGGGTGCAGTCGGTGGCGGTGCGGATGATCGTAGATAGGGAAGAGGAAATCAAGGCTTTTGTTCCTCAGGAATATTGGACGATTGATGCTAAAATGACGGCTCCTCCTGCCAGGGCCACCTTTACCGCTGCTTTTTACGGCGACGAAAACGGAGAAATTAAAATCACTTCCGAGGAAGAGGCCAACCAGTTGCTAGCGGCCATAGAAAAGGAAGAGTTTTACGTGGGAGCGGTGAAAAAGGGAAAGAAAAATCGTTCTCCTGCGCCGCCTTTTATCACTTCTACTCTGCAGCAAGAGGCTTCTCGGAAGCTGGGATTCCAGGCCAGGCGCACCATGAAGGCGGCTCAGGAACTTTACGAAGGCGTCGAGGTCAAAGACCAAGGCTCTATGGGCTTAATCACTTATATGAGAACCGACTCCCTGCGTATTTCAGAGGACGCCATCCGTGACGCGACAGAATATATCGAAGGCCGCTGGGGGCAAAAATACCTGCCTCCAAAACCCCGGCATTTTAAATCCAGGGCCAATGCCCAAGACGGCCATGAGGCCATTCGGCCGGCTTCCGTAGCCATCACGCCCGAACAGGTGAAGGATTCCTTGACAGGGGACCAATATAAGCTTTATAAGTTAATTTGGGAGCGGTTTGTAGCTTGCCAAATGGCAAACTGCGTGCTCAACACTACCCAGGCTACCATTGAGGCGGGAAAGTATTTGTTCCGGGCCTCCGGTTTCAACGTGGCCTTTGAGGGCTTCACCGTCCTCTATGAGGAAAGCGCAGAGGAAGAGGAAAAGGCCGGGAAAGATCTGCCTCCTCTGGAAGAGGGCATTAAGCTGCGGCTGCGGGAGTTGAAGGGCAACCAGCATTTCACCCAGCCTCCCCCCAGGTACACAGAGGCTTCCTTGATCAAGACTTTAGAGGAAAACGGCATTGGCCGTCCTTCTACCTATGCGGCCACCATTTCCACCATCACCAGTCGGGAGTATGTGGTGAGGGAGGGAAAGGCCTTCAAGCCCACAGAGCTGGGGGAAGTGATCACCAAGTTGATGAAGGAACGCTTCCCGAAAATTGTAAATGTAAAGTTCACCGCCCAGGTAGAAAACGAACTGGATGCGGTGCAGCGGGGCGACGAGGAATGGGTAGACACGCTGCACAGGTTCTACGACGATTTTGACAAGACCGTACAAAAGGCCAAAAAAGAGATGGACGGCGTAAAAATTAAATTAAAGGAAGACGAAACAGACGTCATCTGTGAAAAGTGCGGCCGGAAAATGGTGGTAAAAGTGGGGCGCTATGGCAAGTTTTTAGCTTGCCCGGGCTACCCGGAGTGCAAAAATATCAAAAAGATTGTCAATGAAACCGGGGCGGAATGTCCGAAATGCGGGGGAAAAATCATTGAACGCAAGTCCAAAAAGGGCAGAGTCTTTTATGGATGCAGCGAGTATCCCAACTGTGATTTTGTTTCCTGGGATCCGCCTTCCAAGGAAAAATGTCCGGTTTGCGGCAAAACCCTCATGCAGAAGAAGACCAAAGATAAAACCCTTTACTGCGTCACTCCGGACTGTACTTTCCCTGGGAAAAAACCGGAAGAATCGTGACGGGGCGAAAAGAAAAGGGGCGGAATATGGAAAGAAAAGTGACGGTACTGGGCGCGGGGCTTGCGGGATGTGAGGCTGCCTGGCAATTGGCGCGGGCAGGGTTCCCGGTGGAGCTTTGGGAAATGAAACCGGCGAAGTTTTCTCCCGCCCACCGCCAGCCTGGGTTTGCGGAGCTGGTGTGCTCCAATTCTCTTAAGGCTGCCAGATTGGACAGTGCGGCAGGGCTTTTAAAAGAAGAAATGCGGCGGTTTGGCTCTTTGCTGCTGGAATGCGCGGAAAAAAGCCAGGTGCCCGCCGGAGGTGCTCTGGCCGTAGACCGCCAGGAGTTTTCCCGGCTTGCCACGGAAGCCATAGAAGGGCATCCCCTGATCACGGTGGTGCGGGAGGAGTGGCAAAAGCTGCCCCCTGCTCCGGCCGTTGTGGCCACAGGGCCCCTTACCTCGGAGGCCTTCGCAGAAAAGCTGCAGGGCGTTTGCGGAGAACCCCTGAGCTTTTTTGACGCGGCGGCTCCCATTGTCGCCCGGGACAGCCTGGACATGGACCGCTGCTTCGCAGCCTCCCGCTATGATAAAGGGGAAAGCGATTACCTGAACTGTCCCATGAACAAAGAGGAGTACGACGCCTTTGTAGAGGCGTTGACAGCGGCGGAGCGAGCCCCGGTGCACAGCTTTGACGCAGGGTCTCCCAAGGTTTATGAAGGTTGCATGCCTGTGGAGGTGTTGGCTGCCCGAGGCCACGACGCCCTTCGGTTTGGCCCTATGAAGCCCGTAGGCCTGCGAGACCCGAAAACCGGCCACCGCCCTTGGGCTGTGCTGCAGCTGCGGACGGAAAACCGGGAAAATTCCCTTTATAACCTGGTAGGGTTCCAAACAAATTTAAAGTTTGGGGAACAAAAGCGGGTGTTCGGCATGGTGCCCGGCCTTTCCCAGGCGGAGTTTGTGCGCTATGGCGTTATGCACCGGAATACGTTTCTCAACTCCCCTAAGGTGCTTTGCGGAGATTATTCCCTGCAAAATTGCTCCGAAATATTTTTTGCCGGGCAGATCACCGGGGTGGAAGGGTACATGGAATCGGCTTCTTCCGGCATTTTGGCGGGCCTCAACCTGGCCCGCAGGTTAAAGGGAAAGGAAACGTTAAAGCTTCCGGAGGTGACCATGATGGGCGCCTTGAGCCGGTATGCGGCGGAATACGAAGGAAAGGATTTCCAGCCCATGGGGGCAAACTTCGGCTTGCTGCCCCCTCTTCCCGAAAAAATAAGGGAGAAAAAGGCACGGTACCTGGCCCTTTCCCAACGGGCTCTGGAGGCGCTGGATGCCCTGCTGCAAAAGGAGGAATAAACCTTGCGGATTATTGTAGATGCTTATGGCGGCGACCATGCCCCAAAGGAAATTCTTTTGGGATGCGTTCAGGCCATGGAAGAGCTGAACATAGAGCTGGCCCTTTCCGGGGACGCCGGTAAGATAAGGGCGGCGGCTCAGGAGCTGGGCATTGCGGAGCAGGTGGCAAAAATGGAAATTTTTGACTGCCCCGACGTACTCACTATGGAGGACGAGCCCACCAGCTTGCTGCGGGAAAAGAGCCAAAGCTCCATGGCAGTAGGGTTCCAGGCCCTGGCGGAAGGGAAAGGGGAGGCCTTTGCCAGCGCTGGAAACAGCGGTGCCCTGGTGGTGGGAGCGACCACCATCGCAAAGCGGATCAAAGGGGTAAAGCGAGTGAGTTTTGCGCCGCTCCTGCCCAAAAGCCAAGGCTTTTTTATGCTTTCCGACGGCGGGGCTAATGTAGATTGCCGCCCGGAAATGCTTTTGCAGTTTGGCATTATGGGTTCGGAATATATGAGAAAGGTCATGGGGATTGAAAATCCCCGGGTTGGCCTTGCCAATGTAGGCAGCGAAACCCACAAAGGGGATGCCCTTCGTCAAGAGGCCTACGCGCTGTTGAAAAGCTGCTCCACCATTCATTTTGTGGGAAATGTAGAAGCCCGGGAAATTCCTTACGACGCCGCCGACGTGGTGGTGGCCGACGGTTTCACCGGCAATATGATGCTAAAGCTTTACGAGGGCGTGGCCATGGCGGTCATGGATAAAATAAAGGGCGTATTCCAAAAGAGCTTGTTCAATAAATTGGCGGCCGGGATGGTGTATCAGGACCTGAAGGCTTTAAAGAAGTCTATGGATTATAACGAGTATGGGGGTGCTCCCATTATGGGGGCCTCCAAGCCGGTGTATAAAATTCATGGCAGCGCCAAGGCCGGCACAGTGAAAAATGCCCTGCGGCTTACCCGGGACTATGTGAGCTCCGGAATCATTGAGGAAATTTCCGGCGCGCTGGGAAAGGCCCGGGATTGACTGCCGGGCGGGTAAACTCTTTTATATGTGCACGGTATCACCTTGTGGGAAAGGGGAAGGGCAACGGCGATGAGGCCTTTGGAAGAATATGAAAAGCGGATTGGCTACCGGTTTCGAGATAAGCGGCTTTTGGAAACAGCGCTTACCCACTCTTCTTACGCCAACGAAAACAAATGCAAAAGCTATGAACGGCTGGAATTTTTGGGGGATTCCGTCCTGGGTTTTGTGACGGCGGAATACCTGTTCCACCATTTTCCGGATTTGCCGGAAGGGCAGCTCACGAAAAACAGGGCGGCCCTGGTGTGCGAAAAATCTCTCTGCGGTTTTTCCAAAAGCCTGCAAGTGGGGGATTTCCTCCGGCTGAGCCACGGCGAGGCCCGTTCGGGAGGGAAGAACCGGGCAAGTATTCTGGCGGACGTGTTTGAATCTACCACGGCGGCCATTTACTTGGACAGCGGCAGCCTGGAACAGGCGAAAAAGTTTATTTTGCAGTTTATTGTTCCCGCGGCCAAGGCCCAGAATGTGAGACCCTTTAAAGATTACAAAACCACTTTACAGGAGATTATTCAGCAGAATCCGGAAGAAAGGTTGGAATACGCGGTGATTGGGGAAAGCGGTCCCGACCATGATAAGCATTTTACGGTTCAGGTTTGCCTGAACAGCAACGTGATTGGCAAGGGCGGCGGAAGGAGCAAAAAAGAGGCGGAGCAGCAGGCCGCCCGGGAAGCATTGGAGCTGATGGGTTATTAAGCATGGGAACGTAGCTTTTTTCGTACCTCACGCGGGCTGTCCCCAGCAATGCAGCTTTTGCGGGCAAAAGGCCATAACTGGCAGGGAGACCGCTCCTACGCCCTGCGAAGTGTGGGACACGGCCCAAAAGGCCGCCGCCCGGTTGGGGGAAAGAGTGAAAAGCACCCAGCTGGCTTTTTTTGGAGGAAGCTTCACCGCCATTCCCCGAAGCCAAATGCTTTCCCTGCTGGAACCGGCGGCCCGGGCTGTCGTAGAACTGGGTTTTGAGGGCGTTCGCTGTTCCACCCGGCCCGACGCCATAGATCAAGAGGTCTTAGAAATTTTAAGAGAGCATCAGGTGCGTGCCATAGAACTGGGAGCTCAATCCATGTTCGACCAGGTGCTTTCGGCAAATCGGAGAGGACACACCGCGGCCCATACGGAAAGGGCCTCCGAGCTTATTCGGGCCGGCGGCTTTGAGTTGGGCCTGCAAATGATGACAGGCCTTTGGCAGTCCGGGGAGACTCAGGATTGGGAAACCGCCCGCCGTCTCATTGCTCTTAGGGCGGATACTGTCCGGGTATACCCTACGGTGGTGCTGCCGGGTACCTACCTGGCAGAACTTTATGAAAAGGGTCTCTACCGGCCTCAGTCCCTGGAAGAGGCTGTAGCCCTTTGTGCCCGGCTTTTGCCCCTGTTCGAGGAGGCCGGAGTGCGAGTGATCCGTATGGGGCTCCACGCTCAGCGCCAGCTGGAAGAAGTCCGTTTGGCCGGGCCTTATCACCCCGCCTTCCGGGAGCTTGTGCAAAGCCGCCTGTTTCTCACAAAACTTCTGGAAGCCTTGGGAGATTTGGGCCCAGGCGCTTATGAGGTGAGCGTCTCCCCCAAAAGCCTTTCCGCCTGGCTTGGCCAAAGGCGGGAAAACCTGGAGAAGTTGGAACAAGCAGGCTTTTCTGTCTACTTTCTTCCTGTGGAAGAGCTTTCGAAAAACGACTTTCGGGTAAGGCCACTGCCCCGGTGAAGGCAGTGGCTTACAGTACTTAGAATTCTGCCGGTACACATTTTGCGGGACGGTCCCCTACCAGACGGAAGGCCGGCCGTTTTGCTTTGAAAGGGAAAAAAGACCACATGATTTTAAAATCCTTAGAGCTGCAGGGCTTTAAAACTTTTCCGGACAAAACCATCCTTACCTTTGAGCCGGGGGTCACTTCGGTGGTAGGGCCAAATGGAAGCGGAAAAAGCAATATTAGCGACGCCATGCGCTGGGTGTTGGGCGAGCAGTCAGTGCGGGTTTTGCGGTGCTCTAAAATGGAGGATGTGATCTTCAGCGGAACGCCCCAGAGGAAAGCTCAAGGTTTTGCGGAGGTCACGCTCACCATCGATAACGCCGACCGGGGTCTCCCCTTCGAAAACGATACCGTGGCGGTGACTCGCCGGTATTACCGTTCGGGAGAGAGCGAGTACCTGATCAACAAGACCGTCGTGCGCCTGAAGGATATCAACGAGCTGTTTATGGATACGGGCCTGGGCCGGGATGGCTACTCCATCATTGGCCAGGGTAAAATAGATAGCATTGTGGCTGCTAAGTCGGAGGACCGGCGGGAGATTTTCGAAGAGGCCGCAGGCATTTCCCGTTATCGCTACCGTAAAGAAGAAGCGGAGCGCAGGCTGTTGAAAACAGAAGATAACCTGGTGCGGCTGCGGGATATTTTATCGGAGCTGGAGGGCCGGGTAGAGCCTCTGCGCATCCAGGCGGAAAAGGCCCAGCAGTTTATTGCCTACGACAGCGAAAAAAAAGAATTGGAGATCGGTATTTGGCTGGAAACTCTGGAACGCTCCGGGAAAGTCCTGCGAGAGCACGAGGAAAAGATCTCCCTGGCCAACGCCCAGCACAGGGAGATTGAGGAAGAGTTGGAGGCCCTTGGCGCCCGCATAGAGGAAAATTTCCGGGAAACCAACCAGTGTACGGTAACGATGGATCAGGGCCGCAACGAGGCCGCCGCCCTGGAGGAGCAGGCGGTGCGCGCCGAAGGGGAGATCGGCCTGTTGAAAAATGAAATGCTCCATAACGAACAGGATGCCCAGCGTTTAGAAGGGCAAATCGCTTCGGCCCTTTCTTCTGGGGAAGAACTCCAACGGGAGATTTTGGAAAAGCAGGAGGAAGTAAAGGGGAAAGAGGCAAAAATTGAGGAGAGCAGGGAAAAGCAGCTGGCGTTTACCCAGCGGTTGGAAGAGCTGCGCCAAAGCGCCGACGAGGCCACCCGGGAAATAGAAAAGGCAGCTCTGGCTCTGGCCCAACAGAATGCCCTCTTGGCGGAAGAACGCATTCGTCTTACCTCTGCCCGCTCTTCTATGGGGGAAATCCGTTTGAGAGCAGACGCTCTCGCGGAAAACATAGGCCGGAATAGGGAAAAGGAGGCTGCCCTGGAAGAAGAGGCCCAAGAGCTGAAAACCATGCTTTCCGATACGGAAGCCGCCATTGCTGCCCGGGAAAACGGGGTAAAGGGCTACGAGATGCGGTTGGAAAGCCGCCGGAAAAAGGCTCAGGCGGCCAGGGAAGAGATGGACAGGCTCACCCTGGATTGTAACGAGCAGCTGCGCAGGGCCAAGCTTTTGGAGGACCTGGAACGGAATTTAGAGGGGTTCGCCCAAAGTGTCAAAGCCGTTATGAAGGAGGCCGGCAGAGGTACCCTTTCCGGTATCTGCGGCCCGGTGACAAGGCTTTTTAAGGTGCCACGGGAATATGCGGTTGCTCTGGAAACGGCCTTGGGAGCCGCCATGCAGAACATTGTGGTAGAAACCGAGCAAGACGCTAAACGCGCCATTGGTTTTTTGAAACAGCGGGATTTAGGCAGAGCCACCTTCCTGCCTCTTTCCACCATTCGAGGCAATGTGTTGGATCTGGGAGAGGTGGCAGATATGCCGGGCTTTGTGGGTGTGGCTTCCAAGCTTTGCTCCTGCGAGGCCAAATTTCAAGGAATCTGTGATTCCCTGCTGGGCCGGGTGGCTGTGGCGGAAGACCTGGACAGCGCTGTAAGCATTGCCAAACAGGCAAAATATCGCTTTCGGGTGGTGAGCCTGGACGGCCAGGTGGTAAATGCCGGAGGGTCCCTCACCGGCGGCTCCCGGGCCAAGAATTCCGGGCTGCTGAGCAGGAACGCCGAAATCCAGCGCGTGCGGGAAAAGGCCGCGGAATTTCAAAAGCAGGCAGAGCTGGCGGCCCAGACCTTCCGAGAACGGCAAACAGAGCTTTCCGCCTGCGAAGGAGAACTGGACGCGGCCAAAGGGGAACTGGCTTCCCTGCAGGAAGAGAAGATCAAGCTTTTGGCGGAATGCGCCCGGGCGGCCCACGATTTGGAAAATACACGGCAGGAAGCAGCCGGTCTCGGAAAGGAACAGAGAGATTCCGGCAACAGGCTCCGGGAGCTGGAGGCCGGGGAAAAGGCGGCGTTAGAAAGCATCGCTTCTATAGAAATGGCTTTGAAAGAAGCGGAAAATCGTTCGGAAAGCCTTGCGGGAAACCGGGAAGAGCAAATGGCCCGGTGCGAAGATATTTCCGCCACCATTCAGGAAATCCGCCTGGGGGAATTTTCTGCCCAGAAGGATAAAGATGCTCTGCTGCTTTCTATTCAGGAGCTGGAAAGCCGCCGGCAGGGCGGAGACCAAGCGGTACAAAGGCTGCGGGACGAAATACAAACCTTCCAGGAGGAGAGCGAAAAGTTAAAGGCTCAGGTTTTGCTCCGGCAAAGCCAATGTGAGGATCTGCGAAAAGAGGCCGCAAGAAAACGAGATTTCTTGGAAGAACTGGGCCAAAAGCGGTCGCTTTTGGAAAAGGAAGCCGGAGAGCTGCGAAACCGGGAACGGGAATCGGCGGCCCGGCGGGAGAATGTGGGACATGAACTGGCCCGGCTTCAGGAACGCAGTGAAAACCTGCAGAAGGAATACGATGGGATCATCGCCCGCCTGTGGGAGGAATACGAACTCACCCGCAGAGAAGCGGAAGAGGTGGGCAGGAAAGTGGAGGACCTCCAAACTGCCCGCCGCCGGCTGGGAGAATTGAAGAATAAGATAAAGGCCCTGGGCGCGGTGAATGTAGGGGCGGTGGTGGAATATGAAGAGGTCTCCCAACGGTACCGGTTTTTGAAGGAGCAGACCGGCGATGTGGAAAAATCCAAGGGCGAGCTTCTGCGATTGATCGAGGACCTTACCAAGCATATGCGGGAGCAGTTCCAAAAGCGCTTTACGGAGGTCAATAGGAATTTCGGTATGATTTTTCGGGAGCTTTTTGGCGGCGGCGCGGCGGAGCTTTCCTTTACCGACGAAAGCGATGTGCTTTCCTCCGGTATTGAAATTAAGGTGCAGCCCCCGGGAAAGATCGTCACCCATATAGAATCCCTTTCCGGCGGTGAAAAGGCGTTGGTAGCCATTTCTATTTACTTTGCCATCATGCGGGTAAATCCGCCTCCCTTCTGCGTGTTGGACGAAATAGAGGCAGCCCTGGACGATGTGAATGTGACACGTTATGCCCAATACTTACGGCGGATGAGTGCCCACTCCCAATTTATTTCCATCACGCATCGGCGGGGCACCATGGAGGGCTCCGATATGCTGTATGGCGTCACCATGCAGGATCAGGGAATTTCTAAGCTGTTGGCGCTGAAAACGGAAGAGGAAGCGGAACAGTTGGGCTGATCCCCAAAAGATTTTGAAAGGAAGGTCAGGCACTATGGGGTTTTTTGAAAAAATAAAACAAGGGCTAAAAAAGACCAGGGAGAATATCAGCGGGCAAATTGCCCAGATGGTGAATTCCTTTACCAAGATCGACGAGGAGCTTTTTGAGGAGCTGGAAGAGCTGCTGGTAATGGGGGATGTGGGGGTGAACACTTCCCAATACCTCTGCGAGGAGCTGCGAAAGAAGATTAAAGAAAAAGGAATTACCAACCCGGCGTTGATCATGGATGAGCTCAAGTCCATTGTGACAGAAATGCTTCAAGGGGACGACAGCCTTCACATCGACACAAAGCCTTCGGTAATTTTGGTGATCGGCGTAAACGGCGTGGGAAAGACCACTACTATCGGCAAACTGGCCGCCCGCTTAAGGGCAGAAGAAAAGTCTGTGATCTTAGGCGCGGCCGATACTTTCCGGGCTGCGGCCATTGAGCAGCTGGAGGTTTGGGCCCAAAGGGCGGAGGTCCCCATTATTCGGCACAGCGAAGGAGCGGACCCTGCCGCCGTGGTGTTCGACACTATTGCCGCTGCCAAGGCCCGGGGCTGTGACGTGGTGATTTGCGACACGGCGGGCCGGCTGCACAACAAGAAAAATTTAATGGCCGAGCTTTCCAAAATTTCCCGCGTGATCGAAAGAGAGCTGCCGGGATGCGACAAGGAAACCTTGCTGGTGCTGGACGCGGCTACCGGACAGAATGCCGTAAACCAGGCCAGGGAATTCCAAAACGCGGCGGCCATCACAGGAATTGTGCTCACAAAGCTGGATGGCACTCCAAAAGGCGGGGTAGTATTGCCCATCAAGCAGGATCTGGGCCTGCCGGTGAAGTTTATTGGAGTAGGAGAGCAGGTGGATGATCTCCAGCCCTTTGACGCTGCCGCCTTTGCCGAAGCTTTGTTCGAGACCGGGGAGGAGGCGCCTCAAAAGGAAGCTCCCAAAAATGCTCTTCCGGAATCGGAGTCGGAGTCGGAGCCTGAGGGGCGAGAACCTCTGCCGGAGCCCATTGTGGAAACGGAAGAAAAAACAGCCGAGGAAGAGGCCCCTGTCCAGGAAGAAAGCGCCGGGCAGGAGGAGGGTCAGAAAAAACGGAAGTTCTGGCCTTTTGGCAGAAAAAAGGACGAAGCTTAAAAATCTCCCGGCAGCCGGGCTGTAAAGAAATATAGAAAGGAAAGTTTGCCATATGAAATTTGTGATAGCCACCCACAACAAGGGGAAGATTGTGGAATTTCGCAGGATCTTGGAACCCATGGGAATAGAAGCGGTTGGGGCGGAGCTTTCCGAAGCGGAGGAAACGGGGACCACCTTCGCGGAGAACGCCTTTATCAAAGCGCAGGCCGCCTGTAAAGAGACGGGCCTGCCTGCGGTGGCCGACGATTCCGGCCTGTGCGTCGATTATTTGGACGGGGCCCCCGGCATTTATTCGGCCAGGTTCGCCGAGCCGGGCAAACGCAGGCTCACCGTGTTGGAAAAGCTCCAGGGCGTACCCAAAGAAAAGCGGGGAGCCCATTTTGTAAGCGCTGTTTGCGCCGTGTTCCCAAACGGCGATAAAATAGAGGCCGAAGGCAAATGCTATGGCCTGATTTCCCGGGAATCCCGGGGAGAAAATGGTTTTGGCTACGATTCCATTTTCGAACAGGAGGGGCGCACCTTCGGGGAGATGAGCGCGGAGGAAAAGGACCAAAGGAGCCACCGGGGCAAAGCCTTTGGGGAGTTTGAGGAAAAGCTGAAACAATATTTGGCGAAAAGCCAGGAAGAGGAATAACATGACACTGACCAGTAAGCAGCGGGCCTATTTGCGCTCTTTGGCTGTAAACGCAGAGACAATTCTGACTTTGGGGAAGGCCGGTATGAGCCCTGAGGTAATAAAACAGGCAGATGGGGCTCTTTTAAAAAGGGAACTGATCAAGGGCAGGGTACTGCCGGAATCTTCTCCCCTATCTGCCCGGGAAGCGGCGGAGGAGTTGGCCCGGGAAACAGGCGGTACGGTGGTGCAGGTGATCGGCTCCCGGTTTGTGTTGTACCGCAGGCACCCCAAGGAACCCAAAATCCTGCTGCCAAAGGCAAAAACCGAAAAGGCAGATTGAGCAGGCTCTCCTTCTGTGAGGCCGCAAGTGTAAAAAATCAGAAAAGGAGCAGTCGCGGCGATGAAGACCGGCATTTACGGCGGTACCTTTAACCCCATTCATTTGGGCCATTTGCATATCCTCAGAGAATTTATCCGGCGGTTGTCCTTGGATCGAGTATTGCTTATCCCCACCGGGCGCCCCCCCCATAAGCTGGCGCCCGGCCTTGCCCTGGCGAAACACCGGCTTGCCATGTGTGCTTTGGCGGCAAGGGAGATTCCAGAAGCCGCGGTGGAGGTATCTGCCCTGGAAACCCAACGGAGAGGGAAAAGCTATACGGCCGATACTTTGGAGGAGCTGGAAGTCCTTTACCCCCAGGACCGGTTTTTCTTTTTGATGGGGGAAGACATGTTTCTCACCATAGACCGGTGGTACCGGCCAGAAGCGATTTGCAGCGGGGCTGCCCTGTGCGCCTCGCCCCGCAGCGTGGACGGTATGAAAAAGCTGGAAGCCCAAAAACGAAAGCTGGAACGGGAATTTTCCGCCCGGTGCTTTTTAGAGGACATCCCCTACCTGGAGGTTTCTTCCACCCAGGTGAGGGAACTGGCGCAAAAAGGGCAGGATATTAGCGGGCTGGTGCCGGAGTCCGTAGCCGGCTACATCAAGTCTTGGGGCCTTTACCGGAAAGAAAGCGGGGAATAAAACCATGAAGGAATTTGAATCTTTGGAAGCGGAAGTAAGGCAGCAGCTGACAGAAGGTCGATTTTTCCACAGCCAATGCGTGGCTAAGGAAGCGGCCAGACTGGCCGGGCATTACGGAGCCGATGTGGAAAAGGCCAGGCTCGCTGGAATTCTTCACGATATTATGAAGGACAAGACCGGAGAAGAGCAGTTGAAAATGATGAAGGATTTTGGTATAATGCTGGAAGACGCCCAGCAGGACAACCCAAAGCTTTGGCATGGGATTTGCGGCGCTGCCTATTTGGAGTACCGGCTGGGTATAACGGACCGGGAGATTTTAGAGGCGGTACGCTGCCATACCAGTGGGAAAAAAGCCATGACGCTTTTGGAAAAGGTGCTGTTTGTGGCAGATTATATTTCGGCCGACCGGGACTATCCCGGTGTGGAACAGCTGAGGGTTACCGCTTATCAAAGCTTGGAAGCGGCCATGATAGAGGGCATCACGTTTACGGTGGGCGAATTGATGGAGCAAAAGCAGCCGGTGGCGCCGAGCTCCATAGAAGCCTACAACGAGGCGCTGCGCGCCCAAAAAAGCCAAGGAAATTGTAAAGGGGAGCTGTGAATGACATCGTTGGATCTGGCAAAGAAATCTGCCCTGTTTTTAGATGAAAAAAAAGCCGAACGGGTCAATGTGATAAAAATTGAAGATATTTCCAGCCTGGCAGATTATTTTGTGTTGGCCACAGGCATCAGCACTACTCATGTGCGTTCTTTGGCCGACGAGCTGGAAGAGAAGGTGAAGACGGAAGACGGCGCCATGCCAAGGGTGGAAGGCTACCGTTCCAATTCCTGGATTCTTCTGGACTATGGCAATGTGGTGGTGCATATTTTCACCCAGGAAGCACGGGATTTTTACGACCTGGACCGCCTGTGGGCGGATGGGACAAAAATACAGTGGCAGGCCCCTGCTGCCCAATAACGCATATGGGGGCAGCGTTGGAAAACCCAGAGAGAAGTTCTTTGGCAGCTGCCTTTAAAAAAGCGGCAGAAAAGAGAGGAAGCAAACGATGAAGTACGAACACAAAAGCATTGAGCCAAAGTGGCAAAAAGCTTGGGAAGAGGCCGGGGTCTTCCATGCGGAAAACGGTTCTCAAAAGCCCAAGTACTATGCCCTCATAGAGTTTCCCTACCCTTCGGGGCAGGGCCTGCACGTGGGACATCCCCGCCCCTATACGGCATTGGATGTGGTGGCCAGAAAGCGCAGGCTCCAGGGCTATAACGTGCTATACCCCATAGGCTGGGACGCCTTTGGCCTGCCCACGGAAAACTACGCCATCAAAAACCATGTGCATCCTGCCGAAGTGACCAAGCAAAATATTGCCCGGTTCAAAAAGCAGATCCAGTCCCTGGGAATTTCTTTTGACTGGTCGCGGGAATTTTCCACCACGGATCCCGACTATTACAAATGGACCCAATGGATTTTCCTGCAGCTCTTTAAAAAGGGTCTTGCCTATAAAAAAGAGATGAACGTAAACTGGTGCACCTCTTGTAAATGTGTGCTGGCCAACGAAGAGGTGGTAAATGGCGTTTGTGAGCGCTGCGGCAGCGAAGTAGTTCACAAAGTAAAAAGCCAATGGATGCTGAAAATTACGGAATATGCCCAGCGGCTTATTGACGACTTGGATTTGGTAGATTATCCCGAACGGGTAAAGACTCAGCAAAAGAATTGGATTGGCCGTTCCACCGGTGCGGAGGTGGATTTTGAAACCACTGCAGGAGATATTCTCACGGTATATACCACCCGGCCCGATACCTTGTACGGCGCCACCTACATGGTGGTTTCTCCGGAACATCCCTATTTGGAAAAATGGGCGAGCTTAATTCAAAATCTTTCGGAGGTGCGGGATTACCAGGCTCAAGCAGCTAAAAAATCCGATTTCGAACGCACCGAGGTAGCCAAGGAAAAGACCGGTGTAAAGCTTTTAGGTGTCATGGCTGTTAATCCCATGACAGGAAAGGAAATCTCCATCTTCATTTCCGATTACGTGCTGGTTTCTTATGGTACGGGCGCCATTATGGCGGTGCCCGCTCACGATACCCGCGACTGGGAGTTTGCCAAAAAGTTTGGGCTGCCTATTATAGAAGTGGTAAAGGGCGGCGATGTGGAAAAGGAAGCCTTTACCAGCTGTGAAACCGGGACCATGGTGAATTCCGGCATTTTGGACGGGCTGTCTGTGGAAGAGGCCAAAGAGAAGATCAAGGCTCATCTGGAAGAAAAGGGCCTTGGGCACGCCAAAGTGAATTACAAGCTGCGAGATTGGGTGTTTTCCCGCCAGCGGTACTGGGGAGAACCCATACCGGTTGTATATTGTGAAAAGTGTGGTTGGGTGCCTCTGCCGGAATCGGAGCTGCCTTTGAGGCTGCCGGAGGTGGAGTCCTACGAACCCACCGATACCGGAGAATCTCCTTTGGCTCCCATGACAGATTGGGTGAACACCACCTGCCCCCATTGCGGCGGCCCTGCCAAACGGGAGACCGATACTATGCCACAATGGGCGGGTTCTTCCTGGTATTTCCTGCGGTATATGGATCCAAAAAACGACGAGGTCTTCGCCTCTAAAGAAGCTTTGGATTATTGGTCGCCGGTAGATTGGTACAACGGCGGCATGGAGCATACCACCCTGCACTTGCTGTACAGCCGTTTTTGGCATAAGTTCCTGTTTGACCAGGGCCTTGTGCCTACGCCGGAGCCCTACGGCAAGCGCACCAGCCACGGCATGATCCTGGGAGAAAACGGGGAAAAGATGAGCAAATCCCGGGGAAATGTGGTGAATCCTGACGATATTGTAAGGGAATACGGCGCCGATACCATGCGGCTTTACGAAATGTTTATTGGCGATTTTGAAAAGGCCGCTCCCTGGAGCAGCGCCGGAATTAAAGGCTGCCGCAGGCTGCTGGAACGGTATTGGAATTTGCAGAACATGCTCTGCGAAGAAGAGGGGCTTCGTCCCGCAATGGAAGGTGCTTTCCACAAAACCATTAAAAAGGTTAGCGAGGATACGGAAAATCTCAAATTTAATACGGCCATCGCGGCCTTGATGAGCCTAATGAATGTGATTAGCGATAAAGGCGATATCACCAAAGAAGAATTGGCCCTGTTCACCCTTTTGCTCAACCCCTTTGCCCCCCACATCACAGAAGAGGTCTGGGAGCTTTGCAGCCTGGGTAAGGGTATGGTGGCTCAGCAGGCCTGGCCCGAATACGACGAGGCAAAATGCCAGGACGATACCATTGAGATTGTGGTGCAGGTTTGCGGTAAGGTGCGGGCGAAAGTGACGGTTCCCGCCGGCATTGGCAAAGAGGAAGCCCTTGCCGCCGCGAAGACCGAGCCGAAGATTGCCGGAGAAATTCAAGGCAAAGCTTTGGTAAAAGAGATTTATGTACCGGGTAAGCTGGTAAACCTTGTAGTAAAATGAAATTTAAAAAAGGCAGGGAGCGGAAACTCCCTGCCTCATTTGTTCTGTCCAGTCATTTTGGTAATAAGATCCAGCAGCTTGTCTTTTTCCGATGCGGAAAGCTGTTTGGAAGCCCCCTGGCCCCACTGGAAAAGATAATCACGAATGGTAGGCACCAGCTCTTCCCCTTTTTGGGTGAGGTAAAGGTTGTTCTGCCTGCGGTCGTTTCGGTCGGTTTTCCGGCACAGGTAACCCAGTTCCTCCAGCTTCTTGGTTTGACGGGCTACACTGCATTTGTCCAGGTACATGTGGCTGGCAATGCCGTCTTGGGAAACGCCAGGATGCCTGGCGGTATGAAGGAGGATCATATACATCACGCCGGAAAATCCATACTCCCGCAAATGCTCGGCCATGAATTTTTTGCGGCTGCGGTAAAGGAAGGTCAGAGCCCGGCCCAACTCTCGGGCAAAATCCCGCTCGGAGCCGGTTGTTTCTGGGACCATGGTCTATTCCTCCTGTGGGGTGGCCCGAAGGGATTCACCAGCCCGTCTTGCCATTTGAACCCGCAGGAAAGTCTCCAGCAAATCGACAGCCTGGTTCTGCTCCAAAGTTCCGTTCACCACCATATCGGCGCGCCAACGGGTGGGTTCTACCAACTCGTCGTGGCGGAAGCGCACGGTGTCCAGAAAACGGTCGGTGACCTGGTGGAAGGTTTGACCGGAGGCCATGTGCTTCTCAATGCGGCGTACCAGCCGCTCGTCGCTTTTTAAATCTACAAACACCTTGAGATCCGCCCGCTCTAAAATGGGCTCTAAATACAGGCCGAACAGGCCCTCTACAATGACCAGCTCATAGGGGGAGCCTTCGGCCCAGGCCTCCCTGAGATCGCTGTAAAGCCGGTCCAGCTCTAAAGAATCGGGACTGTTGTGCTCCACATAGACCTTCCGGGTGATGGGGGCTACCGTAGTGGGGGGGTCCTTTTTGAAATAGTCATCCATATGGAACACCAAAGTGCGGCGGTCCTTCTTTACAGCCTCCGCCAAACGGTTCGCCAGGGTGGATTTTCCTCCGCAGGTGCCGCCGGCTATGGCCAGTACATAGGGAATTTGCTGCATATTCCTACAACTCCTTTTTATTGTTCAATAGGAACTCCTTGGGATGCTGTCCCTGGGGAGAAATAGACCTGGCAGACCTTTTGATATTCTTCTTCTCCGGCCACCAGCGGGGTGAGAATGGTGCGGTAAATTTGTTCTAAATGCTCTTTCACCTGGGCGTTGCCGGGCTCCTGGGAAGAAAGAGGGAGAAAGAGAATGCGGTATTCCACACCAAACAGGGAAGAATAAACTCCGGTGGCCCGGCAGCCGCAACCTTTATAAAACCGGATGCGCCTTTGGCGGATCAGGCTTTCTTCCGGAGTTTGAGCGCTTTCCAGGCTTTCCACTTCCACCAGCACGTAATTCATGGCAGAAAGGAACGGAGAATCCTTTAGCTCCAACAGGAACCGGCTGCCCACTCCCTTGCCGCGCAAGGCCTTGTCCACTGCATAATAATCCAGGAGAATGCCGCCTTCTGTCATGGCAAAGGCGGCGTAGGCCAAAATGCGCCCCTCCTCCTGACAGGCTAGGCAGCGATACTTTTTTTGCCGGAGCAGGCCTTGTATGCTTTTTAAGGGCCTCAATTCGCTGGGGGGAAAATCCTGCTGCATTTTGTTCTCGTAGAGCCACCGGATTTCTTCCGGGGTTAAAAGCTTTATTTCCATGAGTAAAAACCTCAAACACTTTTCTGGTTTTATTCAGTGTAACATATTTTAAGAAAAGGATGCAAGGCTGAAAAGGAGTTTTTCCAAAGTTTCCTCTTCCTGCCTCAAGCACTGGTTTAAAGGGAGAAATGGGGAAAAATGTGAAATGTAAGGGACAGCCGGATTTTTATTTGCCTTTTCGACAGCTTCCGTGTATAATAACAAAATAACGAATCTGTTGCCTTTCTTGTTTTGGAGGTATGGTCCTGGATGAATTCTGTGATGAAACGTAATTTATTTTTAGTGATTATCTGCTTTTTGGTGGCGTCTCTTCTCATAATAGCGGCGGTGGTACTGGCCCGGGGGCCCAGAGTGAGCCCGGTAGAAAAAATAGAAGACGGGGATGCGGGCACCATCGTAGTGGACGATGTAAACGACGGTAAGATGACTATCCCCTATTACGATATTCCTACCAGCGATTACAAGTATGAGCTTTTTTCCGAGAAGAACGGCGCGGTTACCTACGAAAATGGAAAGTCGGCAGTAGGGGTCACGGTGAATATGAAATACGGCGATATCGATTGGGCTAAGGTAAAGGAAAGCGGTGTGGATTTCGCCATGATTCGAGTGGGATACCGGGCTTATGGCCGGGGCCTCATTTGTCCCGACGAAAAGTTTGAAGAGAACATCCAAGGGGCAAGCGACGCCGGTTTGGCTGTAGGCGTGTACTTTTTTTCCCAGGCCATCACGGAGGCTGAGGCCGAAGAGGAAGCCACCTTTGTGCTGGAGCGCATTCAGGGCTACCAGGTTACTTACCCTATTGCTTTCGACTGGGAGTACGCCAGGAACAAAGACGGGAATTTGGCGGAGGACGCCCGTACAAAAAATTGTACCGGCCAGCAGATTACTCAATTTGCCAACACCTTTTGCAAGAAAATCAGCCGGGCAGGATTTACCGCCAGTTTCTTTGCAGATAAGACCATGGGGTATGAAACACTGGACCTTTCTCAGCTTTCCGGCTATGATATGTGGTATTCCGAATACAGGAAGGTACCCAGCTTTTATTACCGGTTCAAAATATGGCAATATACCAACGAGGGCGAGGTGCCCGGCATTTCTGTGAAGGTGCCGGTAAACATCGCTTTGGAGGCTTATGTATCCTAACGGGGCAATTCTCTTCGGCGGGGAACGCCGCCGGGCAGAAATTTTTTGTGAGGCCAGTCCGGGAAGTTTATGTGGAACAGCGGAGGAATGGTGTTTATGAGCGGCTTTAACAACAAACGGATCTTCCTCATCTGCGTGGCAGCGCTCCTTGTGGTAGCGGCGGTAATTTCCTGCGCCCTGATCCTGCGGGGGGAAACCAGCAGAGAAGGGGAGGGCTCGGAAAGCAGTGGGCTGCTAATCCCTCCGGGGTACCTGCTGGTACATGATATTTACGAGGGAGAGCGGTTGGTGCCGGAGTTTGACTTGCCTCAAAACCGGTATTCTCTCGAAAAATTCCAGGAATCGGACGGCGTGGTCACCTACCAGGACGGGAAAGCCGTTTTAGGGGTGGACGTGTCGGAACATCAAGAAAATATCGATTGGGACCAGGTTTCGGAGGCCGGGGTCGAGTTTGCTATGCTGCGGTTAGGCCACCGGGGTTACACAGAAGGCCTTCTGTATGTGGATGAGGCTTTTGAGCAGAATTTTGAGGGAGCCACAGCGGCAGGGCTGGATGTGGGCGTCTATTTCTTTTCCCAGGCTGTAACCGAGGAAGAAGCGGAAAAAGAGGCGGAATTTGTGCTGGAAACCCTGGGAAGTCGAGAGCTTGCTTATCCTGTCGTATTCGACTGGGAGCGGCCCTTTCCCAGTGAGGAGCTTTCTGCGGAGGACCTTCGGGCCTATGCCTGCACGGGGGATGAAGTCAGCCGGTTCGCCGTAGCCTTTTGCGAGCGGATTAAAAAGGCGGGCAAAACCCCCATGGTCTATTTTAATAAAACCATGGCCTATGACATGTTGGACCTTTCCCTTTGGAAAGATTACGATTTCTGGTATGCCGAATACCAGCCTGCCCCCAGCCTTTATTATCACTTCCGCATGTGGCAGTTTACCGACAGCGCAACAGTGCCCGGTATTGGCACCGTAGATATGAATATCTGCTTTACGCCCTATTGATTGAGGCCAGCCGTGCCCGGAATTGGCGGTGTGCTTAGAAAGGAAAAGGGGACCTTGTTATGCCTTGGAGCTTGGGAAATTTGCTTTTTTCTTTCAGATGAGCTATACTGAAAAAGCAAAGAAATTTTTAGGAAAGCGGGGCTGGCAATGGCAAATGACAGCAGGTTTGCAGTACTGATAGATGCCGATAATGTTTCTGTAAAATATATTAAGCTTATTCTAGATGAAATTTCCAAGGACGGGGTGGCTACCTATAAGCGGATTTATGGGGATTGGACCAACCCCTCTTTGGTTTCCTGGAAAAGCGCCTTGTTGGATAATTCGGTGCTTCCCATTCAGCAGTACAGCTATACCATGGGGAAAAATTCTACCGATTCCGCCATGATCATCGATGCCATGGACATCCTCTACTCCGACCGGGTAGAAGGGTTCTGTTTGGTATCTTCCGACAGTGATTTTACCCGTTTAGCAGCCCGGCTACGGGAATCTGGCATGACTGTAATTGGTATGGGGGAAAGCAAAACGCCCAATTCCTTTATCTCTGCCTGCAATAAGTTTAAATATTTAGATATTCTGGCGGCTGCTGGGGAGGAGGAGACAGAAGAGCCTTTACGGCAACGGCCAAAAGAGAAAAAGCAACCTGCCAAGGCGAGACCGGCTACCACCAGGACCAAGGGGAAAGAAGAGGCAGCAAAGTCCGGGGGAACCAAACCGGAAGGAAAGGAAAGCGCTTTGGAAGAACCCAAGACCAGCCTTTCCATGATCCGAAAGGCCCTTGTGACAATAGTGAAGGAAAATTCCGAGGAAGACAATTGGATTATCGTGGGCAAGGTGGGAAACTTGTTGGGAAAGCGTTACCCCGATTTTGATGTGCGGAATTTTGGATTTACCAAGCTATCCACCTTTTTAGATTCTCTGGACATGTTCGACTTGAAAAGCGAACGGAAAGACAGCAACAGTTCGCCGCAAATGTATATTCGCTTAAAATGATTTCGGGAACCGCTCAGAGGAGGCACTCATAGGCCAGCCGGGGAGAGCCGTCTTCCAAGTAGATGATTCCCCGGTATAAAAGACCATTTTTTTCCATTACCCGCTGCATGGGGGCGTTGTCCCGGTGGGTATCGCCTCGGAGAACTGTGACGCCCCGTTCTCTTGCCTGGCGCTTCAGTTCGTTGAACATGAGCCCGGCGGCGCCTTTCCCCTTTGCCTTGGGGAGCACGGCGATGCGGTGTAGGAAGCCGTAGCAGGGGACCTCCTTTTGCCAAGCGCCCTCTATGGTTTCGTAGGTGGGTTCCCGGCCAAAGGCCAGGCAGGCATAGGCCACCACTTCTTCTCCTTCTGTAAGCACATATCCGGTCCCGTTTTCGATATCCTTTTGGGCATCCGCCTCCTGGGGGTAGCCCCCCGGCTCCTGCCATTGGTCCACGCCGGCGGCTTTCAGGGCGGCCTTGGCATAGGCGTAAAGCTGTCCAATAGCGGGCAGGTCTTGCATGGTGGCTTTTCGGATTTTCATAATATGGCCCTCCTTTTTTGTTCTTTCCCATCATAACAATTTCCTCTTGTTTTTTCAATGGAAAAAAGGTATAATAACAAACAGAAAAAGGCCGCGGCAGTCCACGCGGCAAAATAGGGGAGCGGACAGGTCTGCGCGGCGGGTCGCCGTGAACCATGTCAGGCGGGGAACCGAGCAGCATTAAGCGGATGTTCCCGGGCGATGCAGGTCGCCTGTTCGTTCCCCTATTTTGCTGGGCTGCTGTTTTTTTCTGGAATTTTTAGTGTGGGGAGGGCTGCCTGTGTATAAGGTGCTTTATCGGAAATACCGTCCGCAATATTTTGCCGATGTAGTGGGGCAGCCTCAAGTGACGGTCACGCTGAAAAACGAGCTGATGCAGGGCAGAATATCCCATGCCTATTTGTTTACCGGTTCCCGGGGCACCGGAAAAACTACCTGTGCCAAAATTCTTTCCCGGGCCGTCAACTGCCTGGACCTGCAAAACGGAGACCCCTGCGGTAAATGTGAGATTTGCCAGGGCCTGGAAACCGGCTCTATTTTGGATGTGGTAGAAATCGATGCGGCCAGCAATAATGGAGTAGATAGCATCCGAGCGCTGATTGAGGAATCTAACTTTACCCCTGCTACCGCAAAATATCGGGTGTACATCATTGACGAGGTACACATGCTTTCTGTGGCGGCTTTCAATGCCTTGCTGAAAACCTTGGAGGAGCCCCCTGCCCATGTGATTTTCATTTTGGCCACCACAGAGGTACACAAACTGCTTCCCACCATACTTTCCCGCTGCCAGCGGTTCGATTTTAAACGGATTGCCCCGGAGGCTATAGGAGAGAGGCTGCAAAAGGTGGCCCGGCTGGAAGAGGCCCAGTTGGATTGGGAAGCCGCCCTGTTGATTGCTCGGATCGCCGATGGGGCCTTACGGGATGCCCTTTCCCTGTTGGATCAGTGCTTGGGCCGTGACCGGCATGTGACTCTGGAGGTTGTCAGCGAAACGGCAGGGGTGGCGGCCAGGGATTATCTTCCTGCCTTTACCGAGGCCATTATAACCGGTGCTGCCGCCAAGGCCTTGGAGCTCGTCGATTCCCTGTACCGGGAATCGAAAGATATGACCCGCCTTTGCGAGGAAATGACGGAATATTTCCGGGGCCTTATGCTCATCAAGACCATGAAGGATCCTTCCGCTCTTTTGGCAGTTTCCGGCCAGGAGCTGGAAGCCATGACAAAAAAAGCACTTTCTATGACGCTCCCCACCATTTTACATGGGTTAGATACTTTTGAGGAAACCTTACAGAAAATGCGGTACCGCAACCAGCGGGCAGAGCTGGAAATGGCTTTTGTGCGGCTTTGCTCCCCCGAACTGGACACTTCCCCGGAAGCGCTGCTCCGGCGCTTGGAAGCATTGGAAAGCGGGATGCCTCGCAAAATGCCTTCGGAGCTTGAGAAGTCTCCGGAATTTAGAAAGTTTTTGGCGGTGCAGGAGAAGGAACCGGAACAACAGCTCCAGGAAGAGAGCCTTTCGGAACCGGAGCGGCAGCCCTCTTTCGAGGATCTCCCTCCTCCACCGGAGGAAGGGGAAGCGCCTCCCATAAAGCCGTCTGTCTCCGCCCCGCCTGCCCGCAGCTCTCTTCCGCCTCAGCCCGCCGGGGAAGATTTGGGCTTGAAGCTTTCTGCTTCCGCCCAGCGTTTTTTGGATTGGCCGGAGATTTTACAAGCTATCAAGGGGAACGCCAAAAGTGTGGCCATGGCCTTTGCTGGCTCTTCCGCTTACGTCAACGGCGACTATATGCTAATCGACGCCCCGGAGTTTGCTTTTGACCTGTTAAAGCTGCCGGAGCAGCGCAATTTTGTCCGGGAAGCCGTGCGCAATGTGACAGGCCGGGTCTATAAGTTGGGGCCTTACCGGCGCCCGGCTCAAGAAGAAGCTTCCGATTTTTTGGATGACTTGGAGCGTCGTGCCAGAGATCTTGGCATTGAGGTTTGGGAAGAACCGGACAGCGTGGAAAACGAGAAATGATAACATAAAGAAAGGATGAATTACCTATGAAAGCAAGACTTCCCCAGGGATATGGCGGTGGAGGGGCCGCCAATTTACAGCAGTTGGCCCGTCAAGCCCAGAAAATGCAGGAACAGATGGAGGCAGTAACTGCCGAGCTGGAAGAAAAGGAATATTCCGCCACCTCTGGCGGCGATGCGGTGAAAGCTACCGTTACCGGTAAAATGGAGGTAAAAACGGTAGAGATCAAACCAGAGGTGATAGACCCGGAGGATGCCGAAATGCTGGGAGATCTGGTGACGGCCGCGGTCAATGAGGCATTGCGGGCCGCCGCCCAGGAAAAGGAAGAAAAAATGTCCGCACTTTCCGGCGGAATGAACATTCCGGGGATGTTCTGATGGCGGGATATCATGTGCCGCCTTTGGAAGTGCTGGTGGAAAAATTCGAAAGCCTTCCCGGAATAGGACATAAATCGGCACAGCGCTTGGCGTATCATGTGTTGGGAATGACAAGGTCGGAAGCGGAGAGCTTCTCCAAGGCCATCATAGAAGCCCATGAGAAAATACACTATTGTAACGTCTGCTGCAACCTGACCGATGGAGACCTGTGTCCTGTGTGCCGCAGCGCTGTTCGGGATACCTCCACCATTTGTGTGGTGGAAGAGCCAAAGGACGTGTTCGCTCTGGAGCGGGCCGGGGAGTACACCGGCCAGTATCACGTGCTCCACGGCGCTATCTCCCCCTTATCCGGCATCGGGCCTGACCAGTTGAAGATTAAAGAGCTGTTATGCAGAGTAAACGATAATGTAAAAGAAATTATTATGGCAACGAACCCCACTGTGGAAGGTGAGGCCACCGCCATGTACCTTTCCCGGCTGTTGAAGCCTTTGGGGGTAAAGGTAACCCGTTTGGCCTACGGTATCCCGGTGGGCGGCGATTTGGAATATGCCGATGAAGTCACGCTGCAGCGGGCTATGGAGGGTCGCCAGGAGCTTTAGCCATTACATTTTAAACAAAGAAAGGGGGCGTTGCTATGGCGGCGAAAGAGAGCAGAAAGCTCATCGCCCAGAATAAAAAGGCCTATCACGACTATTTCGTAGAGGAATCGATAGAGGCCGGTATTGAACTGGTGGGGACCGAGGTAAAATCCCTCCGCCAGGGAAGGGCCAATTTAAAGGATGCCTGGTGCTCTGTGGTAAAAGGGGAAATGCTGCTTAATGGCTGCCATATCAGCCCCTATGAGCATGGGAATATTTTTAACCGTGATCCCATGCGAGTACGCAGACTGCTGCTGCATAAGCGGGAGATTATGCGGATGTATGGACTGGTGAAGCAGCAGGGATTTTCCTTAATCCCGCTGGCCCTCTATTTTAAAGATTCCCGTGTAAAGGTACAAATTGGACTATGTAAGGGCAAAAAGCTTTATGATAAACGGGCCGATCTTGCCAGCCGTGATGCCAAACGAGATATTCAGCGAGCGCTGAAAGAGCGGAACCAATAAAGCCACAGTTTTTTCCTCTTGATTTTTTGGGGCAGAAAGGTTAAACTAAAACAAAAGAAAAACCTTAGCCCCTTTATTTGGGGATGTAAAGGTTTCGACGGGGGATAAAAGCCTTGGTAAGCGAGCAGCGGGGCGGACCGCTCAAAAACCGCACGTTTAAAATTAAACGACAAAACTTCTAACAAAACCTCCAATATTATCAACTTTAATAATATGGCGGTTGCTGCCTAATTTAAAGGCAGTCGTCTTCCCCGGGAATACCGCGGCCCGGGCCAAGGCGTAACCCAGCGGTGAACGTGAACAGGGCCACGCCTTTAACCCTGTCACGGAAAAAAGGCTACCGAAGTCCAAAGCCTGCTTTTGGGCGTTAGACCAAGGGAATTTAAAATCAAAAGCTACGCTCGTAGAAAGCCTTGGTAATTATCTTTCGGACGCGGGTTCGATTCCCGCCATCTCCACCAAAAACAAGACCAGCCCAAAGGGAGAGGCTACATAAGGAAGTAGCTTCTCCCTTTGGCGTTGTAGTCAGCCAGTATGATTGAGATTGTAGAGAAATCAATACATTTGGAGGATTACAGAATGGAAAACAGGATTTACAATGAAAAGAATGGTTTATGGTACGAAAGCAAAGAGATTATTATTTGCCTTGCTTGAAATTATTCGAAGAAGAAGCACAGCCAATCGGGGTATGGGGACAACGGCACGCACGCTACTTAAAACAATACCGCAAAGTCCATTACTATAATTTGCTCACAAGAGGCAAGCTGAATGGTTATCTTGCCGATATTAACGAGCAAGCAGAAGACATGTTTCTTCGGCTGGTAAATCAGATGGCAGAGCGTGAAGGTGTGACCGAACAACTCAAAGCAGAGAATAAAATGAAGTGGGTTGCACAAATGAATAACATCCTAAGCAGAGCAACAGAAATCGTGAATGAAGATTTGATTATTACGTTATAAATGTTTCGGGGTAGCACAGTGATAGTACTATGCTACCCCGTTTTTTACTTATCATTTTTTGTCGGCTGAACATTCGAGCCTTTATTAGGTGGTTGAGTAGATATAAACTTTGTATATCTTTATCGCTTATTCTTAATTCCTGAATTTTTTTAATTGCATCATCTCTATCTAGCAAACCATATTTTTGATAATTGCAAATAATACTATCTCTTTCATTTATATCTTTAATCAAGGATGCTTTATCAAATTCGTCTATAATTGGATTACTCATAATACGATTCCCCCTATTACATCCACTCACCATTATTGGCAGACCATTTTTTAGTAAATTTTTTGTCTCCAACCGCCGCTGTAAACGGTTTTGTCAGGAAGGCTTTTATTGTTTTCATCACGGTACTGTAGTCATCTGTTTTCGTGTCGATTTTACGGACAAAAGCTTTCCATTTCTTCTGCATTGCTGTATCTTCATCGAAGCTTATAACTTGTTCAAACTGTTCTACCGTAAAATTGTGTTCACGGTTCACAAAGGTTTTCCTAAGTGCTTCGGTCAACACCGTGCTGTCAAAATCGAACTTATTGGCAAGATAATAAATATCGTAATAGTCTTTCATGCGGCTGGAAAACT
>CANSKS010000015.1 GCA_947647615.1 uncultured Neglectibacter sp. | reverse complement strand
GGTGAAAATTCTTTATCTTCTTTTTGAATCGGAAATGTGTGTGTGTGATATCGCCCAGCTTTTAAACATGACGCAATCGGCCATTTCCCATCAATTGCAGGTGCTAAAAAAAAGCAAATTGGTGAAATACCGGAGGGATGGGAAAACTGTTTTTTATTCCTTGGCGGATGACCATGTGAGGACTATTTTAGATCAAGGGATGGAGCATGTGGAAGAGTAACTGTCCATGTAACAGCCAAATGGGATTTTCTGCTGTAGAGCAAGTGAGATGAATTTAGGGAGGCCTTTTACTATGAAAAAAACATTCAAATTGTTCGATCTCGACTGCGCCAATTGCGCGGCAAAAATGGAAAGCGCTATCAAGAAAATAAATGGCGTAGAGGATGCTACTGTAAGCTTTTTCACACAAAAGCTCACGGTAGAAGCGGAAGAAAGTGAATTTGATACCGTGATGAAACAGGTTGTGAAAACCTGTAAAAAGGTAGAACCCGATTGTACCATCCAGCTATGAGGCGTTAAATTTTGTGAGACGGATATTTTTTGAAAGCAATAAGCTTGGGGAAGCCAAAACAAATTCGCGGCTTTCCGGAAGCTTTAGAAGGGTGGAAAAGTATGAGCCGGAAACAAAAGAAAATGCTGGCCAGAATTTTACTCAGCGCGTTGTTGCTGGTTGCTGCGGTCCTTGTTCCGTACCATGGCATATGGCGATTCTTCTTGTTTTTGCCCGCCTACTTTGTCATTGGCTGGGACGTGTTATGGAAGGCGGTAAGAAATATTGCCAGAGGACAGATATTTGATGAAAACTTCTTAATGGCATTGGCTACGGTAGGGGCTTTTTGCACAGGCTTTTTCGGCGAGGGAGAATACCCGGAGGCAGTTTTTGTCATGTTGTTTTACCAAGTGGGAGAGCTGTTCCAAAGCTACGCGGTAGGGAAATCTCGCCGGTCCATTTCCAACTTAATGGATATTCGTCCCGATTATGCCAATATAGAAAAAGATGGCGTCCTTTGCCAGGTAGATCCCGATTCCGTAAAAGTAGGGGACATCATTGTAGTGAAAGCCGGTGAAAAAATACCTTTAGATGGCTCCGTGTTGGAAGGCAGTTCTTCCGTGAATACTTCGGCGCTTACCGGGGAATCGATGCCTCGAGATGTGGGAGTGGGAGACGAAGTGATCAGCGGCTGTATTAACCAAAGCGGCTTGTTGAAAGTCCGGGTAAAAAAAGAATTCGGAGAATCTACTGTGGCCAAAATCTTAGACTTGGTAGAAAATTCCAGCAGCAAAAAAGCGAAGGCCGAAAATTTCATCACAAAATTCGCCAGGTATTATACGCCTGCTGTGGTAATTGGAGCGGCAATCCTGGCTGTTGTACCGCCACTGTTTTTTGGTGAATGGAGCAGCTGGATTAATAGGGCCCTGATCTTCTTAGTGGTTTCCTGCCCTTGTGCCTTGGTCATTTCCGTTCCTTTGAGTTTTTTTGGAGGAATTGGGGGCGCTTCCAAAAAGGGAATTTTAGTGAAGGGCGGCAATTACTTGGAAAGCCTTTCCCATGCGGAAGTTATAGTTTTCGATAAAACAGGGACTTTGACAAAGGGCGTGTTCCAGGTAACAGGTCTTCATCCGGAACAGTGTTCCCAACAGGAATTGCTGGAAGCGGCTGCTTTGGCCGAAAGCTACTCCGACCACCCGATCTCCCGTTCTTTAAAGGAAGCCTTTGGAAAAGAGATTGTCCCCGATCATATTACAGGAGTGGAGGAATTTCCCGGGCGCGGCGTGAAAGCGGTGCTGGATGGTAAAATAGTTTGGGCGGGCAACGACAAGCTGATGAAGGAGGCAGGAATTTCTTCACGACCCTGCCATCTGGTGGGAACAGTAGTCCATGTGGCTATTGACGGGAAATATGCGGGGCATATTGTCATTTCCGATGAAGTGAAGCCCGATGCCAACGAAGCTATTTCTGCCCTGAAAAAGAAAGGGATTAAAAAGACAGTTATGCTTACCGGCGATGCTAAAGAAGTGGGGGAAAGTGTGGCCAAAGAAATAGGAATCGACCAGGTCTACACCCAGCTTTTGCCGGGAGATAAGGTGGCGCGTGTAGAAGAGCTTTTGGCAGAGACTTCTCCAAAGGGCAAGCTCGTTTTTGTGGGCGACGGTATTAACGACGCTCCGGTACTTTCCCGGGCAGACATCGGCGTGGCCATGGGAGGCCTGGGTTCAGATGCCGCCATTGAGGCAGCGGATGTCGTATTGATGGATGACAAACCATCCAAAATTGCCCAAGCTATGGAAATCTCCCAAAGGACGTTGAAAATTGTATGGCAGAATGTGGTATTTGCCCTGGCCGTAAAGGCGCTGGTACTGGTGCTCAGCGCCTTTGGTATGGCCAATATGTGGATGGCTGTTTTTGCCGATGTGGGCGTTTCTGTTTTGGCTATTTTAAATGCTTCCCGAGCTTTAACTGTAAGAAGACCGGATTGAAAGTACCCCCCACAGGCGTTCTTTGAATACCTGTGGGGGGTACTGGCAGAAGGGAAGCAGAGAAATTGGCACTTCTCTAATGCATTACATAAGGGACATCTCTTTAAAGCTCCCCTTATTCTTTCCCATCCCAACAATAGGTGCAGAGCTTACAGCGGTCAATGCCTACAGAGGCGGTTAGATCATCCAAACGATGATAATGCAAGGAGGTAAAATTCGACTTCTTGCCAATGGTGCTTACCATAGTTTGGTATTCAATGGTTTCCGGATTAGCATAACGGTCTAAATTTTCCGGCTGTGGAGTACCCTCCAGCTCTTTAATCGCCCTTCTTGCAACTAAGTCTAAGAGGGAGGAAGAACGGGAAAAATTCAAATATTTGCAGCTGTAGAGCAACGGGGGACAGGCCGGGCGAACATGAACTTCTTTCGCGCCGCACTGGTAAAGAAACTCTGTGGTCTCCCGCAGCTGGGTGCCACGGACAATGGAATCGTCAATCAGCAGAAGGCTGCGGTCTTGAATAAGGCCCTGAATAGGAATGAGCTTCATTTTTGCAATAAGATTCCGCTGGCTTTGAATGGTAGGCATAAAGGACCGAGGCCAGGTGGGTGTGTATTTAATAAGCGGCCGGGAAAAGGGAATCCCAGATTCATTAGCGTATCCTATGGCGTGGGCAATGCCGGAATCGGGAACACCGGCCACAGTGTCCGGCCTGACATTATCGCGTTTGGCCAGCATAGCACCGCAGCGATAGCGCATTTCTTCTACTCCCACCCCTTCATAAGAGGAAGAGGGGTACCCGTAATATACCCACAGGAAGGTACAAATTTTCATATCCCGACCCGGGGCCACCAAGGTTTTTGCCCCTTCCGGCGTGATGATCGCGATTTCTCCCGGACCAAGCTCCCGGTCTCGAACATAGCCCAGGTTCAAATAGGCAAAGCTCTCAAAGGAGACACAGTAGCCCTCCGGCTTTTTGGCCAAGGAAATAGGAGTACGGCCCCGTTTGTCCCTGGCGGCATAAATTCCCTTGGGAGTCAGAAGCAACATAGTTATGGAGCCATCTATCACTTCCTGGGCATATTGGATGCCTTCAATGAGATTATCTTTTTGGTTAATTACAGCCGCAGTAAGCTCGGTGGCATTGATATCGCCGCCGCTCATTTCCAGGAAGTGAGAATGGCCGGATGAAAATAGTTTTTTTACAATTTCCTCTGAGTTGTTAATTTTTCCTACAGTAACAATGGCATAGGTGCCGTGATGGGAACGTACGATCAAGGGCTGGGGCTCATAATCGCTAATGGAACCGATTCCCAAGTGCCCTTCCATAACCGTGATGTCTTTATCGAATTTCGTGCGGAAAGGAGAGTTTTCAATGTTGTGAATTGCCCGGTCAAACCCCTTTTCCGAGCTGTAGACGGCCATACCGGCTCTTCTGGTGCCAAGGTGTGAATGATAGTCTGTACCGAAAAACAAGTCAAAAATACAATCATCTTTCGACGCTACTCCAAAAAATCCACCCATTAAGATCCTCCATTTCCGGTTTCTGTTTCTTTTTAGAAATATTACGGCATAAGTATAACATAAAAAAGGGAAAAGTACAAATTCAAAATTTTGTCTGGGCAGCTTTTGAGTTTTGACTGTCTGAAATTTTTCTATACAGGCGGCCTTTTTCCAGAGTGTAGCCTAACTTTGTACAGAAAAAGGGAAATGGGGTGTTGGAAATCGTACAAAATATAAAATATGCAAGATTTTTAAAATAAACTTGCATTTTTATCTTGAATATAATAAAATATAAAAAATTTACTTGTGAAAAATGAAATTCTAGAAATGAAAATTATCAAAAACCGATTTAGGAGATGTCTTGATGAATTTGGCTGCCAGGAGTAAGGAAGAGATTCGAAAGATCTATGAGGATGCCATTTGCCAATATGAAGATTTCAAGGCCATGGGGCTTTTACTCAATATGGCCAGAGGAAAGCCCTGTGCAAAACAGTTGGATTTGGCTTTGGGGGTACTGGAAGCGCTGCATGCCCGGAGTGAATTTGCCAATTCCAATGGCGACGATTCCCGGAACTATGGGATTTGGAACGGACTGCCGGAGATGCGGGGGATTTTCAGTGAAATGATGGGAGTTCCCGCCGGGCAAATCATTTTGGGAAACAATTCCAGCCTGCAAATGATGTACGATTGCATTTCCCAAGGCTTTACTCACGGATACAGCGGCTGCGAGCCTTGGTGTAAACAGGAGAAACTAAAATTCCTGTGTCCTTCCCCTGGCTATGACCGGCATTTTGCTATTACAGAATATTTTGGTTTTGAAATGATCCCGGTACCCATGCTGAAAACTGGTCCGGATATGGATATTATTGAGAGCCTTGTCAAAGAGGACGCCAGTGTGAAGGGCTGTTGGTGTGTGCCTAAATATTCAAATCCTACGGGCATCACATATTCCGACGAAACAGTGCGACGCTTTGCGGCCTTGAAACCGGCGGCTAAGGATTTTCGCATTATGTGGGATAATGCCTACTGCGTGCATGACCTTACCGATACTCCGGACACGCTTTTAAATTTGTATGAGGAATCTCTAAAACAGGGTACGGCAGACCAGGTATTGATTTTTTCCTCTACTTCCAAAATTTCTTTCCCCGGCGCCGGCGTGGCGGCTCTGGCTGCCAGCAAAAGAAATATCGAGGACCTGCGCAAAAGGGTTAACGTACAGACGATTGGCCCCGATAAACTCAATCAGCTAAGGCATATCTTGTTTCTGCATGATATTCATGGAGTGACCTCTCTTATGCAGGGGCACCGAAAAATTTTGGAGCCCAAGTTCCGGCTTGTAGCCGATACGCTGAAAAAAGAGGTGGGTCAGCTAGAAATTGCAACGTGGAGCAATCCCAACGGCGGTTACTTTGTGAATTTGGATGTGATGAACGGATGTGCAAAACGAGTAGTTGGACTTTGTAAAGAGGCAGGAGTAATTCTTACCGACGCAGGCGCCACTTTCCCCTATGGAAAAGACCCCAACGACAGCAACATCCGCATAGCCCCTTCCTTCCCACCGGAGGAAGAGCTGAGCCAGGCCATGCATCTGCTTTGCATTTGCATTCGGCTGGCGGCCTCCGAAAAGCTGCTGGCGCAGTTAGAGGAAGTGTAAGGACCTGTCCTCCTTTTCCCTCAGGAAGGCTTTAAGGTTTTGGCTTTGGAGAAGGCGGGCAGAGCCCCGGTTTCCCGAAAGGCAGAGTAAAGGAGAAAAAAGCCCATCACATAAAAAAGCACCCAAATGCTCTGTGCTACCAAGGAAAAATAGACGGCAGCCAGCATGGCCAGCGGGTGAACTTTGGTGGTGGAGGAAACCAATTTCGGTTCCGCCACCTGCCGGATGCAGGTGATGAGCAGCCAGCCGAGAAAAAGCCCCAAGGCCTGAGAATAGGCGCCGGTCAACAGCCGATATAGAGCTAATGGGGTAAACACGATTCCAGGTCCAAGTACTGGCAAAAGATCGGCGATCATGGTGATGAAGCTGGTGATCAAAGGGTAGGGGAGTTTTAAGACCGACAAAATGATATAGGTTTCACAGAACGTGATAAAGTAGAGCACGAGATAAGAAAATAGATATTTCCTGCCTGTGCCGCTGCTGTTTTCGACAGCAGTTTTTAAATGAAAGGCAGCGCCGTCGCTGACAATTCCTCGGAACCAAACTTTTAGCTTTAAAAGGTCACGGGAAAGGAAAAAGGTAGAAAAAGCGGTGACAACACACATGGTGACCACAGTGGGAAGGGAAGTGATCACTCCTAAGACTGTTCCCAAAAAGGCCACGATGAGATCCATGCTGTTTTGAGCCATGGCCAGAAGCTCCTCTTGATTTTTTTCCAAAAAGTCTAAGCTGAAGTTTCCAAAAAAATTTCCCAGCCAGGTAAAAAATCGCGTGACAGGCTGCGAAAATTCCGGGAAACCGCCGGAAGAGGCCCGGACGAGAAAAGCGGTGATCTCTTGAACGGCAAAGACACTCAAGAAAGCGATAACCGAGAAGAGGATTGTCAAGACGATCAAGGTGGCCGAAAGAGCGGCGGCAGTGTGTGGGATATGCAGTTTCTTTTCAAAAAAAGCGAGAATGGGCTGCAATAAAATAGCCAAGAGAAGGCCAAGTAAAAAGGGCAGGGTGTAAAAAAAGGTTTTCACCCATAGAAAAAAGAGCAGGCTATAGCAAAGAAAAAAGACCAGCAGTGGGAAAAGACGCTTTAACTCCTTATATTGAAACATGTATTGGCAAAAGTCCTTTCTTTCAGGATGTAACATTCTATAAGTATTACCGGGAAGAAAACTTAATACACGGAGAGCAAACAAAAAAACTCCGTCCACGCAGGACGGAGTTGAATCAGTTGTTCAAAAAAGGCGGAGGGAATCCTCGTGTCGGGTTAAGCTTAGGATTGTTTTTCTTCTCCTGTTAAGAGCCAATAAACGGTAACGCCTAAAATTTCGGAAAGGGCCAACAATTCAAAATCGGTGACAAAGCGAATTTGACCTTCCAGTTTCGATAGCCCGGAGGCGTTTAGATCAACGCCTCGTACTTGAAGCTGAGCTAAAAGCTCTTTTTGCTTCATGCCTAAGTTCTTTCTGGCAGCCTCCACGCGAGCGCCAATTAAGTTTTTATCTCCCAAGGGTTGGCTCCTCAGCCTCATGGTTTCCACCTCACTTCCTAAAAGGGGTTCTTTTTCGAACTTCAAAAATTGTAACATTGGAGATAAAAATTTTCCTACACCAAGTTTATACTAAAAACCGCAAAAAAGCAATGGATTCCTTCAATGTTTTACAGTTTTTTAGAAATGATTTCTATTTTTTTCTCTATAAGAAACATATTCTCGAGAAAAGAAAAGTATTTTTCTTGTAAAGCAAAAAAGCGGCTTTTTCTGTTCTCTGATTTTCACTGTGTCAATTCTAACAGAACGTGGAACAGATTCTACCATGGGCCAAATTGAGGAATGGCAGAAATAAAAGGAGGCGAAAGAATTTGTCGTAACCTGGTGATAGAGTTATCTTTTTCTTTAAGTTTTCTATCGCATTGCGTAGACTGGCGAGAACGGTAGGAATTGGAAAAGCACTTGCGAATCGGGAACCCTTCGATTATAATAAGGGGCGGTAGTGCAAAAGCTTCTGGTTTTTTCTTAAATTTGGATAGGAAAAAAATTTTTGGAGATTAGGGTGTGAATTATGAAAGGCAGTTTTTGTGGCGAAAAGAATTTGACTATGCTTACCGATTTTTACGAGCTCACCATGGCAAATGGTTACCTGAAAAATGGTTTTGGGAACACCATGTGTTATTTTGACATGTTTTACCGTAAGGTGCCCGATGGCGGCGGCTTTGCCATTATGGCGGGAGTAGAGCAGCTGGTAGAATATCTTTCTAATTTGAGCTTTACAGAAGAAGATATTGAGTATTTGCGTTCCAAGAAAATATTCAATAAGGAATTTTTGGAATACTTGAAAAATTTTCAATTCCAATGCGATGTGTGGGCTATTCCGGAAGGTACCCCCATTTTCCCGGGGGAACCCATTGTCACTGTGCGGGGCCCAGCCATTCAGGCTCAATTCATCGAGACCATGGTCTTGCTTTGCATTAACCATCAAAGCTTGATCGCGACGAAGACAAACCGTATTGTCCGGGCGGCTCAGGGGAGGGCCGTCATGGAATTTGGTTCCCGCCGGGCCCAGGGTTTTGATGGTGCGGTGTATGGTGCCAGAGCGGCCTATATCGGCGGATGCGCCGGTACGGCCTGCACCATTAGCGACCAGTTGTTTGGAGTGCCTGCTCTCGGTACTATGGCTCATAGCTGGGTACAGCTTTTTGATAGCGAATATGAAGCCTTTCGGGCTTATGCCAAGGAATACCCCCAGAATTGTGTGCTGCTGGTAGATACCTACAACGTTTTGAAGTCGGGGGTGCCCAATGCCATTAAGGTGTTCAATGAGGTGTTGGTACCTCAGGGATTCCGGCCTGCCGGAATCCGTATCGACAGCGGCGACATCACCTACCTTTCCCGGAAAGCCAGAATGATGCTGGACGAAGCCGGGTTCGAAGACTGTAAAATCTGCGCTTCCAATTCCCTGGATGAGTATATCATCCGGGATATGCTGGTGCAGGGCGCGAAAGTAGATTCCTTCGGCGTAGGGGAACGGCTGATCACCTCTTCCTCCGAACCGGTATTCGGCGGGGTTTATAAGTTGGTGGGAGTAGAACGGGAAGACGGGACGGTGATCCCCAAGATCAAGATTAGTGAAAACGTGGCAAAGATCACCACGCCATGTTTTAAAAGCGTTTGGAGGTTGTTTGATCAAGAGACCGATAAGGCCATTGCCGATGTAATCACCATGCACGAGGAGACTATAGAGGACGGCAAGCCCTATACCATTTTCGATCCCAACCACATTTGGAAACGGAAAACGGTGGAAAATTTCCGGGCGGTACCCTTGATGACCCAACTGTTTGAGGGTGGAGCCTGTGTTTACACCCCCAGAGCTTTGGGGGCTATTCGGGCCTATTGCGCCGCCCAGGTAGATTCTCTTTGGGAAGAAGTGACCCGTTTTGAAAATCCCCACAGCTATTATGTGGACCTCTCCCAGAAGCTTTGGGATGAAAAGAACCGCTTGCTTTCCGAGAGAAGTTATTGACAACGCCGGGAGGTTTCCGGTAGAATAATGTTGTGAGCAGGCCGGACAGTTGCGGGCGCAAGGCGAAAGCCTGCGTGTGAGGAAAGTCCGAGCTCCTCAGGGCGAGAATAACGGCTAACGGCCGCCGGGGGCGACCCCAGGGATAGTGCAACAGAGAAATACCGCCGGATTTTCCGGTAAGGGTGGAAAGGCGAGGTAAGAGCTCACCGGCATAGGGGAGACCCTATGGCCCTGTAAACCCTATTCGGAGCAACACCGTGGAGGAACAAAAAGCGTGGCCCTGCGCGTTCCGTGGAGGTGGCGTGAGCCTGCCGGCAACGACAGGCCAAGATAGATGACTGTTCAAGACAGAACTCGGCTTACAGACCTGGTCACATGCAGGGACCGCGGCAAAGCGCAAGCTTGCTGTGGCCCCTGTGCTTTTTAAAGGTGTTTTTTCGTGAAGCGTGGGGCGATAAGCCATAAGGAAAGCAAAACGCGCCTTTGTAAGGCTCAACCGGTTAAGGCCAGGCCGGAAAAAAATTTCAAATTACGCTTGACTCTCACGCTGCGTCATAGCTTATACTGCAATTACCACAGAAAGGAGAAACCTCATGAGAACCGTAAAAGAAGTGAGCCAGCTAACCGGTGTCAGTGTGCGCACACTGCACCACTATGATGCTCTCGGCCTGCTAAAACCCACAAAGGTGACCCAGGCAGGCTACCGGCTGTATGACGATACAGCCCTGGAACGGCTGCAGCAGATTTTACTGTTCCGTGAGCTGGAATTCCCCTTAAAGGAGATCAAAGCAATTCTGGAAAGCCCAAATTTTAACAGGAACCAGGCGCTGGAACAGCAGATTACCCTGTTGAAGCTGAAAAAGGAGCATTTGGAAAATTTGATCGACTTTGCCTGTGGAATAAAAGCAATAGGAGTGAGGCATTTGGATTTCACAGCCTTTGATACCGGAAAGATTGAGGAGTATGCCGCCCAGGCAAAAGCCTCCTATGGACAGACAGCGGAATACCGCCAGTTCGAAGCAAAATCAAAAGGGCGAACGGTAGAAGAAACACAAAAGCTGAATGTTCAGTTGATGGCTATATTTAAGGAATTCGGAGAACTGCGCGAGCTTTCTTCCCAGTCCGAAGAAGCAGGGGCACAGGTAGAAAAACTGCGTGGGTTTTTGAATGAGCATTTCTACACCTGTTCCGACAATGTTTTATATGGCCTTGGGGTCATGTATGCCGGAGGCGGCGAGTTTACCGAAAATATCGATAAGACAGGAGGGGAGGGCACAGCGGAATTCGTTTATCAGGCAATAAAGGCACATTTGGGAAAATAGAAGCAGCTTTCGAACTCTGCTTCCTGTAACAATCCCGCGATGTGTGCAGGGAAGCTTTTCCTTGCCGATTTTTGCTCAGAGGGTCATCATTATTTTGTCAAAACTAAATTGTGAGGAAACCTGTACGGCAGGTAGCTATACCCGATACGGGTAATGCCAGCGAAGGCAGCCGGTGAGCCTAATTTTTGGAGGGGTGTCCGTATAGGGCACCCTTTGTTTTTAGATCAGCAGCCATTTTGGAAAGAACGGCCCGGCAAAAGAAAAGCTCTTGCCAGGCTCAGAAATACAAAGGCTGTCTGCCGGAAATCGCAGACTCTTTTGGGAAGGGATGGTAGGTTTGTGAATATTCGCGGAGGAATTTTTGATGTGGACGGAACCTTGCTGGATTCCATGGATATTTGGGACCACCTTGGGGAGACCTATTTACGTTCTATCGGATATGAGCCAAAGGAGACGTTGAGCGAAGTCTTTCAAAATATGAGTTTGCTCCAGGCCGCCCGTTACTATCAAACAGAGTATGGCGTGCTGTTAGGGCTGGAAGAAATCATGGCGGGCGTCAATGCCATATTAGAGCGATATTACCGGTATGAAGCGCCTTTAAAACCAGGGGCGGCAGAATTGCTTCAAAGGCTTCGTCGGAAAGGGGTAAAGCTGTGTATTGCCACGGCCAGTGACCGGTACTTGGTGGAGGCTGCTTTGAAGCGCTGTGGGGTGCTGTCCTATTTTGGAAAGATATTCACCTGCACCGAAGTGGGATGCGGCAAAGACAAGCCCAATATTTTTGAAGAGGCCCTCTGCTTTCTGGGGACGGAAAAGGCAGAAACTCTGGTTTTTGAAGATTCCCTTTATGCCCTTCGAACAGCGAAAGCGGCTGGATTCCCGGTAGCCGCAATTTATGATGCACACGAAAAATCCCAGGCAGAAGTGGGCAGGCTGGCGGACTTCTACCTGGGAAACCTGGCACAGTTCCGGTAAACTAGGCCTCTCCTTTCCAGTTTTTCAAAATTTTTTCCGCGGAACGAGCCATTTCCAAGGCGAAATCGGAAGTGTATTTTCGCTTGCAAAAGGCCTTGGCTTTTTCTGTGTCGTAAAATTCCAAAAGCTCTTCTTCTGTCAAGTCATGGTAGCGGTTTTCAAACACGATCATCTTTTTTGGAAAGCGCCCCACCTGCTGCCGGTCCTTTTGCTGCTGAGTAGGCCAGCCAAGCACCAGCATGGAAATAGGGGCCACATGGTTCGGCAGCCCAAATAATTCCCGGTGAGTCTCCCATTGTTCTAAAATATCGCCGATATAGCAGGAGCCTATGCCAAAGCTTTCTGCCGCCATACAGGCGGTGTGGGCGGCGATGACAGCGTCATTGGCGGCAAGGAGCAGATCACTGAGGCGGGGAGCAGGGGCCTGGCAGTTGGCCTGACGGAATTTTTGGAACCACCGGCGGTAATCTGCCAGAAACACAAGCACCATGGGGGCGCTGGCAATAAAGGGCTGGTGGTCGCAGGTGACGGCCAGCTTGTCCTTCAAGGCTTGATCGGTGATATCCAAAATGGAATAGAGCATGGAGTTCCCGGCAGTAGGGGCCCGCATAGCCGCCGCTAGAATGGCTTCTTTCATTTCTGGGGGAATTTCCTTCTTTTCAAAGGCTCGAACAGATTTCCGTTTCATCATCAGCTTTATGGTTTCGTTTGTCATACGGCTTTTTGCTCGCTTTCTCATATTTTTTTAAAAAAGCTTTCCGGCTAAAGTATAACATGGATTCCTTCTTTTGAAAATGAAAAGCGAGGTGGTTAAAAAATTTTCCTTACGGAAAATTCAGTATGTTACATGCGGTTTAGGAAACGGGAAAAGAAGGCGTACCCAAGTTCCTCACGGTTCCAAATAAAGTGAATTTAGATATACTAAAAAGTTGTGACTCTGGATAAGAAGTATAGCAATGGTGTTTCTTTTTTCTTACCATCCACTGAAAAAAGCCACCTTTCGGTGACCTTTTCCAGCGGCCCTATCTCTTCCTATATTACTTGAAACTTGACTGTCGGCTCCGCTATCGTCGTATAGTTTTCGTTCTTGATCTCAATGGTGAATTCTACATCGGAAATTTCTTCCAAGCTGCTGATCCCGTTTTCTTCCAAAGAAGATCCGGTAAGCTCTATGTCTAAAATGGCGCTGCCGCCGGGGACTGCTTGCCGGCTATAGCAGAGGAAGCTGTTCATGTACCCGTTCACCGAAACAGAATTGTAGTCTACATCGAAATAAAGTGTTTCAGAAGCATTGTTTTCTACCAACAGAAGCATATGGATGTCGTCACTAAGGTCAAAGGAATCCGGAGCGAGTCCTTTGGCGACGATTCGGATCCCGTTTTCCTGGTACAATTCTTCCCCGGAGGGGTCATAAGAAGTGGTGCTGCCCGGGATGGCCAGGGTCAGCACTTGCGGAGCCGTCAGTGCCTCCCGGTCGCTGTCTGTCAATGCGAAGGAGTAGGCGATTGTTCCCAGCTTTCCAATGCCGAACATCTCCCGATAAGATTCGTCCAACATGTTGGACAGATTCATAATGATGACTCGCCGTTTTCCGGGGCCTACCCAGTCCACAGACCAGGCGCCATTCTGCACGCCCAACCCGTTGAGGGAAACATTGCCTACGGCCGTGTAAACCACGTCGGACGTGGTATTTTCCACCTCTACCAGCATGGCCTGTTCTCCGCTGGAATTGGTGAGCAGGGTTTGGGAGAGCACACGAATACCTTTTTGGTCAAAGGAGATCTCTTCGGAATCTTGCGCCAAGGAAATACCCAGCAAGTTGGTCAAAACTTCATCGGTAACAGCACGGCGGTAAGTATCTGCCGAATAATCGTAGCTGTTCGAGAGAGAGGTTTTTACTTGGCGGGGACCGGTTTGCAAATAGTCTTTATATTGGTCATCGGTAATGCTGAACCCCAATTCTATATCGGCAATGTCCGTGAGGCCAAGCAAAGTAAGCTCATCGACGTTGAAGCTCACCGTTTCATTGGTCTTTTTGCCTGCGGTTACATCGGCGTTCAAATATCCGTCATCTACCATGTAACCGTTGATGGAGTTGCAGCTATAGCCCGAAGTCCCGCTGCGAAAAGAGAGGTCTTGGTCTGTGTTGTTCTCGATGGTGAGGCTTAGCGTTACATCGTAGTCGGTGTATTCCAGCCCTGTAGCTGTGATTTTCACATTGCTTTCGTCTACCAGCACGGTTTCTTCCATCGTAGCGGTAGGAGCAAATAGTACGGTGTCCCCAGCAGGTTCTTGGCTGAATTCGGAATTTGACGCGGATGTTTCTGTTTGTCCAGAAGACAACGCAGGTACCGATGATCCTGTTTGATCCGGAAACGGCGCGGAAAGGGATGAACTTGGAGAAATGCCTCCACCGCAGGCGGAAAGCAACAGCAAGACCATCAGTAACAGGATAATGTAACTTTTTTTCATAATTGTTTACCTCCATTTTGTTTTACTTTACCGCAAGCGCGGTATCTTTTTCAGTAAGGCTGTCGCGGTAAATTTGGAGCGCTTCCCAAACACTGTTGTTTTGTAAACGCTTCGCGAGATGAAGCTGGGCTTCTGTAAGGTCCCGTTTGTTTGTCAGCTGGATAATCTGCCGTTCCAATTCCTCTTGCCAGCGGGATTCCGGGTCGGCGAGGATTCTGCGGATAGCCCCCACAGGAATACCCAAATTTCGGCATAACGCGGTCAGCTGTACTTTTTGGATGTCTTCGTCCCCGTATTCCCAATAGCCGCTTTCTGTTCGTTGAGAGGGACACATGATTTTTTGCTCGATATAATACTTCAGTTCCCGTTTGGGGATGCCTGTGAGCTTTTCCACCGCTCCAATAGTTTTACCGGTGGCTTTTGTGCTGTCCATGTTCAAGCTCTCCTTTTCAAATTTGATGCTAAGACCGGCCGATATCGGCTGTCAAGTCTTTCGCGAGGAGTTTTGGGAAAACTGCGCTCCTCATCTAAGAACCTGTAATTTTTGCGTGCTTGAAAAGGAGAGGTCAAAGAAAAAACACAGAGGGGTCAGTCCTCTGCGCAGAGATTGATAAGTTTCTGGTCTATTGCCGTTGGCTGCGGGAACCGGCGACGGAGAAGCCAACAAGATTGTTGTGATAATACCGAATATCCTATTTGAAATATGGCGATATTTTTATTAAAAACCTTTTGCATTGGCAGGGTGTCGGTGTTATAATCACCATAAGGTCCATGATAAAGAAAAGGAGTATAAAAAATGTTGAAAGTTGCTGTCATCGGCTGTGGTAACATTGCCAATTCTGCCCATATCCCTTCCTATATGAACAATCCCGATGCAGAAATCAAGTATTTTTGCGACATTATTCCCCAGAGGGCGGAGGCCGCGGTAGAAAAATACGGCTGTGGTATCGCGGTGGAAGATTATCATGAAGTGTTGAAAGATCCTGAGGTGGAAGCCGTTTCGGTGTGCACCCCAAACAATATGCATTCTGTCATTGCCATAGATGCCCTGCGTGCCGGGAAACATGTGTTGTGCGAAAAACCGGCTGCCAGGACCTATGCCGAGGCCTTGGAAATGCAAAAGGTGCAGCACGAAACGGGAAAAATTTTGAATATCGGCGTAGTCAACCGGTTTAACGACAGTGTAAATCTCATTAAAAAATACATCGACAGCGGTAAGCTCGGAAACATTCATCACGTGTATGTCAGCTTCCGGGCGCACCGTTCCATTCCCGGTTTAGGCGGTGCCTTTACCACTAAAGCCATTGCCGGAGGCGGGGCCTTGATCGATTGGGGCGTCCACTACTTAGATATTGTCATGTATTGCTGCGGCGACCCAAAAGTAAAGACTGTTACCGGGGAGACCTTCTGCAAGCTGGGTAAAGATATGAAGAATTATGCCTATACCGACATGTGGGCCGGCCCGCCGGATTATAGCGGCGTTTATGATGTGGACGATTCTGTCACGGGTATGGTGCGCACCTCAGGGCCTGTTATCACCATCAACGGCGCTTGGGCACAGAATATCGGCGTAGCAGAGCAATATATCGATTTCATGGGAGATAAAGCCGGCATTCGCCTGCAATACGGCAAGGACTTTACCGTTTATACAGCGGAAAATGGTGCGCTGGTAGAATATAAGCCGGTGTTCAAAATGGAGAACCATTTTCAGAATGAAATCAACGCTTTCGTAGATTGTGTAAAAACTGGGGACAAGCTGCCCTCTCACATCGACACGGTAATTGTCACTGCTGAAATGATGCAGGCTATTTACGATTCCGCAGAGCAGCACAAAGAGATTCAGCTTTCTTAAAAACCTTCCCAAAGTTATTCTTTTTGAAAGTGAGGAAATGTCATGTATCCTTTTTCTATTGGCGTTATGCTGGATTCTTTCCGTACCGATTTTCCCACCGCATTAAAAACAGCCAGCAGCTTAGGTGCTAAGGGTATTCAGGTGTATGCCACCTCCGGGGAAATGGCTCCGGAAAATATGACGGCAGAAAAGCGCCGGGAATTTTTGAAATCGGTAAAAGACCAGGGCTTGGTAATTTCTGCCCTTTGCGGCGACCTCGGAAAGGGCTTTTCAAACCCTGAACTAAACCCCGAACTTATTGAAAAGTCCAAGCGCATTTTAGATTTGGCTAAGGACCTGGAAACCGATGTGGTCACCACTCATATCGGTGTGGTGCCGGCCAATGCTTCCGACCCGATCTATAGCATTATGCAGGAGGCTTGCGGCCAGCTGGCAGAATATGCCGACCAGTTGAAAGCTCACTTTGCGGTGGAAACCGGCCCGGAACCTGCCAAGGTGTTGAAGGGCTTTTTGGACAGCCTTTCTTCCACTGGTGTGGCGGTGAACCTGGACCCTGCCAATTTTGTCATGGTTACCGGGGATGACCCGGTACAGGCTGTTTATACCTTAAAGGATTATATCGTTCACACCCATGCCAAAGACGGCAAGAAGCTTACCAAAGTAGATGCCAAAGAGCTGTACAGCAAAGAAGAAGCCGAAATGCTGGCCGATGCTTCCTACGTTGAGTTGCCGTTGGGCGAGGGCAATGTGGACTTTGTGAATTATTTGAAGGCTTTAAACGAGATTGGCTTCCAAGGCTTCCTTACCATTGAACGGGAAGTGGGTGACGATCCCGTAGGCGATATCGGTGCTGCGGTACGGTTTTTAGAAAAATATATCCGGTAAATGAAAATTTATGAACTTCCCCTTGCCAAAGCGGCAAGGGGATTTTTGTGAATCTTTCAGCATCTTGGCAGTCTTAGACCTACAGCCTGGAATGGAGTTGTTATCTGTTCGCAGCAGCGATATTGCCTTTACGATGGGAGCAGAAGGCCCTTTGATAGAAAAAGCCCATAGCTTTCAAGGAGAAATCGCAAAATATTAGGAGAACAATGAAATGAAAAACATCGTAGACAATCGCCTTTTTGATATGATTTTGTTATTCACAATCATAGGCGAGTTTATGGTTCCGTGGATACTGGAACAGTTCTATTCTGAATATAACGGCAAGATAATGGTTATGAGTGCTTTAGGAAGTCCGCAGAGTCCTGTCCGATTTGTTTATAATTTATGGCTTGTTTGGCTTGGAGGTTTCTTAGCATATACAGCAATCGCATACTTTTTGTCATATAGAGCAAGGTTTCCTGTTCCGGCAGTTCTTATGCTGCTTTCGATTGGACTTTTTGCCCTTGGGGCAGGGCTTATTTCTGGATTGTTTAGTGTGAATGAGAGCAAAAGCATAGTTACCACAGCTTCAAAGATACATGGAGTAGGTGCTGCAATCGGCTTTATGGCTTTACTGCTTTTTCCGTTGCTAAATGGGATGGTATCATTTAAGCAAAATGACACTACCCAGGGGGTCATTAGTATAATCTCATTTGTTTTATCGCTTATTTCCTTTGCCTGTTTTGTTATGGGAGATAAGGAGCAATTTCAAAATACCCTTTTAAAGTATGAAGGGCTATGGGAACGCCTTACTTTGCTTTGTATGTATATTCCTTTTATTTATAAGGTTATGGGTAACTTAATATTTTAGAGTGATATCTTCAACCATAGTACGTAGTTACTCGATACATTTTGATAATAGGTTTTACGGTAAAGGATAGAGCGTGCGGTTTTCAAAAAAGAGGGCTGTACGGCAGGGAGAAAATGTTATATAATAGCTTTATAACTTTGGCGCATCTTTGTTTATGCGATTCAAGAAAGGAATGCCATGAAGGTTTTTGGGAAAATTTGCAAATGTTTGGGAATGGTTCTTTGCGTCGCCGGTGTTTTATGGTTTTTGCTTCCCTTGGTCCGCCGAGGATTCGGGATAGGGATGATCTTTGGGATAGGAGTTTGCGCGGCTGGTTTTTGTCTGCTGCTTTATTTTGGCAGGTTACATCAACAGGGGGGCTGGAAACGGGCAGTGGCATGGGTGTTTTGTGTCTGCTACGTTTTGGGAATGGGCTGGGGCGCTTACCTCACTTATCTGATGAATTCTGCTCAAAGCAAAACGGCCCCGGCCGGAACCAACGTGATGGTGTTGGGATCCCAGGTTTACAGTATTGAGCATTTGGGTGTTGCCCTTAGGAGCCGGGTGAATAAGGCGGGGGAATACCTGCTGGAATACCCCCAGGCAAACTGCATTGTTACCGGAGGCCAGGGAAGTAACGAACCCTGTACCGAAGCCGAGGCGGAACGTCATGCGCTGTTGAAAATGGGGGTGGAAAAGGAACGGATCTTTTTGGAAGACCAGTCCACTACCACCAGGGAAAACATGGCCTTTGCCAAACGGATAGCGAATGAGGAAGGATTTGGCGATGAGATCGTGGTGGTAACCCAGGGATTCCACATGTATCGCGCCCTGATGCTGGCAGAAAATGCCGGGTTCACTGCCTATGCCTTGACAGCAGATACCGATCCCTTTTTGTTCCCCCTGTACTATGGGCGGGAATTGCTGTCCCTTACCAAGTGGAAAATAGAACGCTTGTTCTTGGAAAAGTGAAAGGAGCAGCGCCATGAATACATTGATCAAACGCGCTCGAATTTTGGACCCTGCCGGAAAAAGGGACTTCATAGGAGATGTTTTTCTTTCCCAAGGGAAGATCGAGGCCCTGGGGGAAGATCTGTTTTCCTTGTCTTCCAAAGCGGATGAAGTGATTGATGCCAATGGACTGGTGGTGGCCCCGGGACTTATAGATATGCATGTCCATTTGCGGGACCCTGGCTTCACCCAGAAAGAAGATGTATTTTCCGGTTGCCGTGCCGCAGCTGCAGGAGGGGTAACCAGTTTGTTGGCCATGCCCAATACAAAGCCTGCCATGGATACACCGGAAACGGTTTCTTACTTGCTCAAACGAGCCAAAGCCGCCGATGCCCATGTGTATACGGCTGCCTGTATCACCAGAAATCTGGGTGGAAGAGAGCTTGCGGATCTGGAGGCTTTGAAAACGGCCGGGGCCATCGCCTTTAGTGACGACGGCCGCCCGGTGCTCGATACGGCTTGCCTGTTGGAAGCCTTGAGACAGGCTCAAAGGTTGGGTGTGATAGTAGCGGCCCATTGCGAAGACCTTTACCTGGCCAAGGAAGGCTTGATGCACGAAGGGGAGTTTTCCAAGAAACTTGGAGTAAAAGGGATTCCCGCCGCTGCGGAAGATTGCGGTACCGCCCGGGAGATTGCGGCTGCGGCTTCTATCGGCGCGGCCATTCACATCTGCCATGTGAGTACAAAGGGCTCTGTGGAGTTGATCCGCGATGCCAAGCGCCGGGGGGTTAAAGTGACGGCAGAAACCTGCCCCCATTATTTGCTGCTTACCCACAAAGCCTTGGAGGCTCGGGATGCCAACTGCCGGATGAACCCACCCTTGCGCAGGGAAGAGGATCGCCTTGCCCTCATTGAAGGGCTAAAGGACGGGACAATTGATGCCATTTCTACCGACCACGCTCCTCATACCCCAGAAGAAAAATCGAATTTTTTAACAGCTCCCAACGGCTCCATTGGGATGGAAACTTCCCTGGCCGCTTCCTGGTCCGCTTTAAACGGGGAATTGAGCCTGCTGGAGCTTTTGGAAAAAATGAGCCTGGCGCCTGCCAAGATTTTGGGAATCCCTGGGGGGACACTGGCTTTAGGAGCCGAGGCAGATCTGTTTTTGTTCGATCCTGCTCAGGATTGGGTGGTCAACGGAAAAAAGCTTCATGGGAAAAGCAGGAATACTCCCTTTGAGGGTATGACCTTGAAGGGTAAGGTAAAGCTTACCTTCTGCAGTGGCAGAAAAGTATATGAAGAAATAGGAAGGGAAGGAAGTAACCATGTCATTTGACCGGCTTTTAGAGAACATTGTACAAAAGCAGAACCCTACTGTGGTAGGACTGGATCCGAAGCTTTCTTATATTCCGGCTTATCTTCGGGAAGAAAGCATGCAAAAATACGGGAAAACCTTGGAGGGGGCTGCTGCAGCTCTGCTTGCTTATAACAAAGGGATCATCGATGAGATTTGTGACATCGTGCCTGCTGTAAAGCCTCAAGCAGCTTACTATGAAATGTACGGTTGGCAGGGCGTGCGCGCCTTGGCGGAAACTGTGGCTTATGCCCGGCAAAAGGGTATGTTTGTCATTGTGGATGGGAAAAGAAACGATATTGGCTCTACCGTGGAAGCTTATGCTGCCGCTTACTTGGGAAATACGGAAGTGGAGGGAGAATCTATCGAAGCCTTTGGAGCCGATGCCCTTACGGTGAACGGCTATTTGGGAACAGATGGTATAACCCCCTTTTTGAAGACCTGCGCTGCCAGCGATAAAGGGATCTTTGTACTGGTAAAAACCTCTAATCCCTCTTCCGGAGAATTTCAAGATCAGAAGCTTCATGTGCCCTACGAGTCTCTTTACCGGGCGGTGGGCAATATGTGCCAGCATTGGGGGCTGGACCTTCCGGGCAAATACGGCTACAGCGGTGTAGGGGCCGTGGTAGGCGCAACTTATCCCGCTCAGCTGCAGGAATTGCGCAAGGCCTTGCCCAACACCATGTTTCTGGTGCCGGGCTATGGAGCCCAGGGCGGCGCAGCCGACGACGTGCTTCCCGCTTTTGACAAAAGAGGTCTGGGAGCTGTGATCAGTTCTTCCAGGGCTGTTTTGTGCGCCTGGCAAAAGGAGGGATGCAGCGAAACAGATTACGCCAAGGCAGCTCGCCGGGAAGCCCTTCGTATGCGGGATGAAGTGGTGGCGAAGCTGGGGATTATTAGCTTGGAAGGGGAATAAAGCCCAATGAAACCATATGACGTTAAAAACTGCCGACTGCTTGCGGCAAAGGAAATTGCCAGTGGAATTTTTGATTTCACAGTCCTTTGTCCGGAATTCGCCGCTATGGCGGCGCCGGGACAGTTCGCCCATATTTATTTGCCGGGCCATACCCTGCGCAGGCCTATTTCCATTTGCGGAATCGATGAAAAAAAGGGGACGCTGCGCTTTGTGTTTCAAATTCGGGGCCAAGGTACCGAAGAGCTCGCAAGGTTTGCCGCAGGTGAAAACCTGAATATTCTGGCGCCCCTTGGAAAGGGTTTCCCCCTGGAGCTTTCCCGAAAAACCTTGCTGGTAGGCGGAGGAATCGGCGTACCGCCCTTGTTGGGTGTGGCGGAGCAGTTAAAAGAAAACGCTGTGGCAGTTCTGGGTTTTCGCAGTCGGGAGGCCGTTATTCTGGAAGAGGATTTTCAAAAGGCCGGAGCCAAAGTCTTAGTCGCCACAGATGACGGCAGTTATGGCTTTCACGGTCTTGTGACTGAGATGACAGAAAAGGAAGAATTTGACGCGGTCTATGCCTGCGGCCCGCTGCCCATGCTCCGGGCTGCCGCCGCTCTGGCCGAAGCCAGAGCGGTCCCCTGCTTTCTTTCTCTGGAAGAACGAATGGCCTGTGGCATAGGGGCTTGTCTGGGTTGTGCGGTGGCTTTGCGTGACGGGGAAGGCCGTCAGTATTATGGCCATGTGTGCAAAGACGGGCCGGTGTTCGACGCCCGGCAGGTGGTATTATAAACAGAAAGGGAGGAAAGTTGAGAATGGCAGAGCTTAAAGTAAAGGTAGCCGGAATAGAATTTGAGAACCCGCTGATAGCGGCTTCCGGTACCTTTGGGTTTGGGAAAGAGTATGGCGAGCTTTATCCACTTTCTGTTCTGGGCGGCGTTTCCTGTAAGGGAATCACCATTCGGGAACGGCCTGGCAACCCGCCTCCCCGGGTAACAGAGGTTCCCGGAGGAATGCTCAATGCCGTGGGGCTTCAGAACCCTGGGGTGGACCATTTTATCCGGGAGGATCTGCCCTGGCTTTCCCGACAGGGCACCAGAATCATTGCCAATGTGGCGGGGAACGCGCCGGAGGATTATTGCGAAACGGTGGAAAAGCTGAACGATACCTGTATTGACATGGTAGAGCTGAATATTTCCTGCCCCAATGTGAAGCAGGGAGGCGTGCAGTTCGGAACCACGGTAGAAGGAGTATACGGTATTACTGGCGAGGTACGGAAGCATTGTGCGAAGCCCCTTATGGTAAAGCTTTCCCCCAATGTCACCGACATTTCGGAAATGGCGGTGGCGGCGGAAAGCGCTGGAGCCGATGCCATCTCTATGATAAACACCTTAACGGGTATGCGGATTGACATCCATTCCCGGCGGCCGGTAATTCGAAACAACACCGGCGGGTATTCAGGCCCGGGCTTACTGCCTATTGCCCTGCGCATGGTGTGGCAGACTTTCCAAAAAGTGAAAATTCCCATTGTGGGCTTGGGGGGGATTTCCACTTGGCAGGATGCGGTGGAAATGCTGTTGGCTGGTGCCACGGCTTTGCAGATCGGTACGGTGCTGTTTACCAATCCCTACGCTCCTTTGGAAATTTGTGAGGGGCTTGCCTCGTATATGGAAAAGAACGGGGTAAAGTCCCTAAAAGAACTGACAGGAGGGGTGAGGCCTTGGTGACTACAGTATATGTTTTACGCCATTGCCAGTCCGTAGGGAACATAGAGGGCCGGTTTCAAGGGCGGTTTGATTCTGAGATCAGTGAAGCCGGAAGAAAGCAGCTGGAGCTGCTTTCCCTGCGGTTTCGCAATGAAGAAATAGATGCTATTTATTCCAGTCCTTTAAAACGGGCTCGCTATACGGCAGAGGCAGTGAACTGTTTTCACAATTTGACGGTACAAATTTGCCAGGATCTCATCGAAATAGATGTGGGGAGGATGGAAGACCTTAAAATTTCAGAAATTGCGGGAAAGTTTCCGGAGACTGCCAGAAATTGGGATGTTTCTCCCGACTTGTGCCAATTTCCCGGCGGAGAAAGCATGGCCCAGGTATACCAGAGGGTAAATCGCGCTTTAGACAGGATCATAAGCAGCAACCGCGGGAAAAAAGTGGTGATTGCCACCCACGGCGGAGTAATCCGGAACCTTTATGCCAGAGTTCAATTTGGAGCTTTGGAGGGAATACGCCAGAGCGCTGTGTTCGGCAATACGGGAGTCAGTATACTGGAGGCAAAAGAAGACGGCGGGCTTTCCTGGAAACTTATCAACGATCAAAGCCACCTGCCGGAAGAGCTGCGGCGGCCGCCTACCAAATATTCTTTTCATGAGGCGGTGTAAGCATGGTTATATTGGGGATCGATCTGGGAAAGGCCCGCACCGGTGTGGCCATCTGTGACAAAGAGGAACTGTTGGCTTCCCCTCTTTGTGTCATTAAGGAGCCGGAAAGAGAGCGCCTGGTAGAAAAGCTTGCGGTTGCCGCAAAGGAGAATAAAGCTCAAATGTTAGCGGTAGGGCTTCCCCGGAATATGGACGGGACAGAAGGGGAGAGCGCCCAAAATGCCAGAGAGATCGGCGCGTTGCTGGCGGAGGCCACAGGGCTGGAGGTGGCCTTTCAGGATGAACGGGGAACCACCATCACGGCCCACGGCTTTTTGAACGAAACCAATACCAGGGGAAAGAAACGAAAGGCAGTGGTAGATGCGGTAGCGGCCGTGATCATTTTGCAAAATTATTTGGATTACCGCAGGCACCAGGGTCTGCCAAAATAAGGTTTACAATGCCTGTTTTTTATGATATGATTATTTTTAATAAAAACAAATTATCTTTTATCAAAAAATTTCTTCGTTAGTGACGGAGATGGTTCAAAAGGCGAAAATAGGCAAGACCAAAGAGTTTTGCGGGAAAGGAAAGTGTGTACAGCTATGGCAGAATATACCATTGTAACTGATTCCACAACGGACCTTCCTCCTTCCTTAGTAAAGGAATTGGGGCTTAAAGTAATTCCGTTATGCTATATTATGGAAGGAAAAAATTACCTAAACATCCCTGGGGGCGGCGCCATGGCTGAGCCTACTTTTTACCAGAAGCTGAGAAACGGTGCCACGTCAACCACTACTCAGGTAAATTCCGAGGAATTTATCGCGGAATTCACACCAATTTTGGAACGGGGAGAGGATGTGCTTTATATCGCTTTTTCCTCTGGGCTTAGCGGCACCTGCCAAAGCGCCTATGTGGCGAAGCAGCAGTTGGAGCAGAGCTTTCCCCAACGTCGAATAGAGATTTTCGATTCTCTTTGCGCTTCCATGGGGGAGGGACTTTTCGTCTATTTAGCAGCTTCTCAAAAAAACCGGGGTGCTTCCCTGGATGAAGTGTTGGATTGGATGAAGGAAAATGTACAAAAGCTTTGCCACTGGTTTACTGTAGACGATTTGAACCATTTAAAGCGCGGCGGAAGAATTTCTACGGCTACAGCTTTGGTGGGGACGATGTTGGGCATCAAGCCCGTCATGCATGTAGACGGGGAAGGCCACCTGATTCCGGTTTCCAAAGTGAGAGGCAGGAAGCAATCTTTAGATGCCTTGGTGAAAAGGATGCAAGAAACTGCCATCAATCCCGCAGAGCAAACCGTGTTTATCAGCCATGGCGATTGTTTAGCGGATGCGGAATATGTGGCTAATGAGGTGCGCGCTAAATTGGGAGTACAAAAGATTGTCATCAATTTTATTGGTCCTGTGATAGGGGCGCATTCCGGCCCTGGCACAGTAGCGCTTTTCTTCCTGGGGAGAGAACGCTGAAAGAGAATTTTGTAAAACGTACCAAGACTGCAGCGTTGGTACGTTTTTTACTACCGGAAGAATATAGCAGTTTGCAAAAGTTTCCAGGAAAGTTTTTCCCCTTTTCCTTGACAAACAAAGGGAAAAGCAGTACCCTAAAACTACAGGCTTGGCCTGCCAAACTGGACTTAGAGAGGTGAGCAAGGTGCCCCGAAGTAGCGACGGCATAAAACCCGGAGGGCGAAGCACGGCCGGGAAAAAGTTATGCCATTTCATAACACGCAGACCGCGGCTCTTCGTGCGCCCGGCCGCTCTTTCCAGGTTGTTCCTGTGACCCGAAAAAGAGCCTTGCTGCGTTTTTCGGCCGTGTGTGCTGGTTTTGTGCTGTATTTCTCCATCTTAAAGAAAAGTCGATGGGAGGTACACAAAAATGCGCGAGAAGCTTTTAGAATTGTTGGAAGAAAAGAAATATGCCGAGGTGGGGGCTATTTTAAGGGATATGATCCCTGCCGACGCGGCAGCTCTTTTGGAAGAATTGCCGGAACAGAAGATGCCTGTTATGTTCCGGCTTTTGCCCAAAGAGCTGGCGGCCGACGCCTTTGCCTATATGAACGGTGACGTACAGGAGCTCTTGGTTCGGGCCTTTAGCGATAAAGAATTGGACGAGGTCATGGAGCAGCTGTTCGTGGATGATACGGTAGACATGTTGGAGGAAATGCCTGCCAATGTGGTAAAGCGGGTACTGCGCCATGTGGATGCCGACACTCGAAAAATGATCAACCAAATCCTCAATTATCCCAAGGATAGCGCCGGAAGTCTGATGACCATGGAATATGTGGATTTGAAGCGCGGCATGACAGTGGAGCAGGCCTTCGAACGCATCCGGCGCACCGGCATTGAAAAGGAAACCATTTATACCTGCTATGTGACCGACAGCCGCAGGAAGCTGGAGGGGATTGTCACAGTAAAAGATCTGTTGCTTTCCCCAAAGAACGAAGTGCTTCGCAATATCATGGAAACCAACGTGAAGTTCGTAAATACCCATACAGACCAGGAAATTGTGGCCAAGGAACTGAGCAAATACGATTTTCTCGCCATTCCGGTGGTGGATGCAGAGGAACGGCTGGTAGGAATTGTCACGGTAGACGACGCCATCGACGTCATTCAGGAAGAGGTCACGGAAGACATGGAAAAAATGGCGGCTATCACGCCTTCCGACCGCCCTTATATGAAAACGGGAGTGATCTCTACCTGGAAGAAAAGAATTCCCTGGCTGTTGCTTTTGATGATCAGCGCCACCTTTACCAGCGCGATTATCACTTCCTTTGAGGGAGCGCTGGCGGCCAGCGTCGTGCTGACCGGCTTTATTCCCATGTTGATGGATACTGGCGGAAACGCTGGAAGCCAATGCTCTATCACGGTGATCCGTGGGTTATCTCTGGGAGAGATTCGTTACCGGGATGTTCCAAAGCTCATCGGAAAAGAGCTTACGGTGGCACTTTTGTGCGGAGGGACTTTGGCGGCTGCCAACTTTGTGAAGCTTATGCTTATCGACAGGGTCTCTGTGTTAGTGGCCGCAGTGGTGTGCCTCACCTTGATGAGCATTGTGTTGGTCTCCAATTTTGTGGGAAGTACTTTGCCCATTCTGGCTAAGCGTTTGGGCTTTGACCCAGCGGTGATGGCGAGTCCCTTTATCACCACCATAGTGGATGCGGTGGCGTTGCTGATCTATTTTAATATTGCCAAGCTGTTGTTGGGCATATGAGCCTACAGAAGGGTTCTGTCTTGTGCGCGGGCCATGTTTTGAAAAAGCTTGACCGTGAGCTATAGAAAATACAAAAAAGGAGCTGCCGCAAATAAATTTAGCGCCAGCTCCTTTTGCTCGGAACGGGAAAAGGCTGTAAGCAGCTTATTGCTTTTCCTTTTCGATCTCTTTTTTATGGGTCATGTGAATGCCGATGTGCCCAACGCCCAGAATGATAGTTGCTGCTGCCAGGAAAATATTTTTTCCATAAAGGGCCAGCAGGAAAAAAGCGGCTACCGGCAAAGTGGCCCCTGCAAGGGGAATTCCCAAAAAGCTGGTATAAAAATCTCTCATAGTTTTCTCACTGCGGAAATAGCGAAGCCAGTACAGTTCGTAAAGAACCATTAGAATTGCCGCGCCTGCCAGCCAAAGGTTCCAGAGCTCCCAAGCTCTTAAGTTGAAGCCGGTGAAAATCAGGCTCAATGCCGTAACGGCTACTTCGCCGGCCCGTTCCAGCAAGCGCAGGGCGGGGCTTTCGTTTTTTACATACTGGGTGTAATTTTTCGGCTGGTTTTTTGTCCAAAAGAAGTTGGGAATGAACAGCATTGCCAGCATAACAAAACCCACATAAGAAAATCCCAGCTCCAAAGCTTTATCTCTGCAAGCCCAAGTCTGCGGCCCTTTCTTTCATGCCTTCAATGGTTTCCCGAATCACCTCGTCCAGCTCCATACCCAACATTTCACAGCCGTTCCGGATGGTGTCCCGGTCTACACCGGCGGCAAAGGACTTATCCTTAAATTTCTTTTTTACCGATTTTACTTCCAGGTCCAGTACGCTTTTGGAGGGCCGCATGAGGCAGGTGGCGTTGATCAGCCCTGTGAGCTCGTCGATCGTGTACAACACCATTTCCATTTTGCTCTGTGGCTTGACGTCGGTACAGATGCCGTACCCGTGACAGTTCATAGCCCGAATGTAAACTTCATCTAAGCCTCGCTCCCGCATGATCTCTTCCGCCTTATGGCAGTGCTCTTCCGGAAACTTTTCATAATCCAAATCGTGCAGCAGGCCGGCAACACCCCAAATTTCTTCGTCTTCGCCGTCAATGCGGGCAAAGTGGGCCATAACAGCCTCTACGGCCAAAGCGTGCTTCCTTAAGGCCGGAGTTTCAGTATACTCGGTCAGCAGTTCCCAGGCTTCTTCTCTGGCAAGTTTCTTTTCCATGATTTTGGATCTCCTTCCTGCATCACCGCAGCTTCTTATTCAATGAGAAAAGCTGCTTGCTTGGCCGTATTATATAGCGGCTGCTTTGCGTTTGTCAAGAGATGGCTTTTGAGAAATCTAGCCGGGCTGGGTCTTATAAAGGCGGAGGCACCGGTATCTTGGAAGAAAATAAGCAACCTCTTTCCCTGGGTTCGAAAGCCTAGTGAAAACGTCCTTTTGAAAGGAGAGAGTATGAATTACACCATCGAGGAAGAACGGCTCACTGCCGCAGAGTATATCGGTTTTTTAAAAGAGACGGATTTGGGTTCCCAATATCCCAAAGAACGGTTTGCGGAACGAATTGCCATTTTGGTCCAAAAAGCTGCCATTAGTTTGGTTGCGAGAAACCCGAACGGAGAAATGGTGGGGGTCTGCCTTGGCATTACCGATTTTGCTTATTGGCTGTTTATTACCGACCTGGGCGTAATTCGCAGCTGTACCGGTCAGGGAATTGGTACGGCGTTGATGAAAAAGGCTCATAAGCTGGCAGGCGGGGAAGAAAATATTATCATGTATACCTGTGCCAATGAAAAGGCGGTTCCCTTCTATGAGAAGCTGGGAATGACGAAGCCCAACGACGTGATGGTCTATGATCACATGCCGTGGACAAGCTTTACCGTGATGTAGTAGGAAGCATTCAGGAGGAAAAAGATGGAAAATGAGACATTTCAGTTGGAAACAGAACGGCTCCTTTTGAGAAGATACCGGAAAGACGACCTGCAAGATCTGCTTGAATATTTGTCCGACCCGGAAGTAGTGAAATTCGAGCCTTACCGGCCTATGAGCCTGGAAGAGGTGAAGGAAAATTTAAAGTGGAGAATTTCCACAGAAGAGATGATCGCGGTGGAATCAAAAGCCGACCATAAAATGATAGGGAACGTATACCTGGGAAAACGGGAATTTGACACCCTGGAAATTGGCTATGTATTCAACCGGAAATATTGGGGAAAGGGCTTTGCCGCCGAAAGCTGTAAAGTGTTGCTCAAGGAAGCTTTTCGGAAGGGGATACACAGGATCTACGGGGAATGTGACCCTGCCAATAGGAATTCCTGGAAATTGCTGGAAGCTTTGGGGTTTGAGCGAGAAGCCTGCTTTAAGCAAAACGTATATTTTTGGAAAGATGACGCCGGTGTCCCTATCTGGAAAGACACCTATGTGTATGCCAGGTTAAACCCTGAAAACGGAAAAATGGAGGAAGAAAAATGTTGAATGCCGCGCCGACAGAAGCAGAGCTAAGGGTATTGCTGGGGGAGCCTTTATATGGTGTTTGGGCAAGCCTGTGCGCGCTGATCGAAGAAAAATATGATATGGACCGCCTGTGGGACAGCGGCGGAAAGGCATGGACTTATGAATACAAGTACCGCAGGGGCGGAAAAACCTTGTGCTCCCTTTATGCCAGGGAAGGACGCATGGGTTTCCTGGTGATTTTTGGAAAAAAGGAACGGGAAAAATTTGAGGCGGAAAGAGAATGCTATTCGGAACAGATTAGGAAGGTCTACGAAACGTCAACAACTTACCACGACGGCAAATGGATGCTTTTTGAACCTGCCGATACTTCCCTGTTCAGCGATTTTATAAACCTGCTTGCAAAGAAAAGAAGGCCAAATAAAAAACAGGGAGAATAGCCTTTTCCAATTTATAACACCAAACGGCCCATGGAAAGCCATGCTGTTGGAACGAAGCATTTTAACTCATGGAAAGAAAGGCACAATGTAAAAAAGCGCCATGGCCTTAGAAAGTAGAGAAAAGGTTGAAAAGCTTCCGCTATTCTGTAAGCAGTTAGGAATAGAAGGGAGCTTTTTTGGTTGGATGCTGTTGAAATCAAAAAACTGAATAAATGGTATGGAAAAAAGCAGGCCCTGTACGATGTGAGCCTCTCTATTGGCCCGGGCATGTTCGGTTTGCTGGGGCGCAACGGGGCCGGGAAGACCACCCTCATGAAAATTTTGGCCACGCTGATCCGGAAGAAATCGGGAGAAGTTTCGGTGTGCGGCGTTCCGGTTGAAAACGCCGCCGAGGTCCGAAGGCTCATTGGCTACCTGCCTCAAGAGTTTTCGATGTACCCCTCCATGAAGGTGGGGGAGGCTCTGGAGTATTTGGCCATCCTTGCCGGGCTGAACGGTTCTCAAAGAAAGGAGCGGGTAGGCGCGCTTTTGGAAAGAGTAAACCTTACCGAACAACAAAACAAAGAAGCTCAACTTCGTACATAATTCCTGTTTTTCCTTTGTGGCGGCTGTTGCACTGTGCCTGTTGACACCGTTGTTTATCGGCACGGCAAATTTAGATAGGAGCTCGGCCGCTATGCCCTTAGAGATGTTTCTTTCCCTTACCGGCATCATTTTATTCACGTCGATTTTTCAACCGGAGCAGAACCGGGAGCTTTCCGACTTGGTTTCCGCCAAATACCATGGCCCCAAAATCATCTGGCTGATACGCGCGCTCTATTCCGCAGCGGCAATGCTTGCGCTGATATGCCTTTTTACCGGGTACCTAAAGGCCCGAGGCTGTGATGTGACGCCTGTTTTGGCTTTCGGCACGGCATCCGACGGGTTGTTTTTGGGCTCTATGGGCCTACTTACCTCCGCGCTCGCAAACAACACGGTAATTGGCTACATGCCGCCGCTTTTGTACTATGCGCTCAATATAGGCATGGGGCCAAAGCTTGGCAGCTTTTACTTGTTTTCCATGACATCCGGGGAATATGGAGGAAAGCCTTGGCTGCTCGCTGTGGGCTTTTTCATGTTTACCGCGGCGTTCGCCTGTGAAAATGTGAAAAAGTGGATGCGATAAGAAGCATTAAAAAAATAAATACATCGTTTTTCTTAAGCAAACGCTAAGCCGGGCTGACATGAGACGCAGCCCGGCTTGGCGTTTCCATGATCAGAGGGAAGTGCTAGGCATCCTTGGCCTTCTACATCGAAAGCGGCCTTTTGAGTCGTCGTTCCGGGTTTCTGCCCAGACTACTAGCGCCTGAAGCTTCCCGTTCGATGTCAGGTCATTTAAGCGGTTTTGTTCGAATGTTTTGTGCCTGCTTTCCAAAGAATTCTTCCGTGGACTGTAACGGTTCCCCCCTGTAGTGATAATAGATACTCCGGTTTTTTAGAATCTGTCTGGAATGTATTAGGGTGGTTTGTGGAATCTGAGTTAGAAAATAATGGCTTTCTAAAAAACCACCCCAACTACAGGCTCGGTTTTGTGGTATACTTAATCTTCAGAAGGGGGGACGTTCTATGAAATTGGAACGCATGATCGGCATCTTATCGGTATTGCTGCAGCGGGAAAAGGTGACCGCGCCCTATCTAGCGGAAAAATTCGAGGTTTCCTGCCGCACTATTCACCGGGATATCGAGGCTCTTTGCCGGGCGGGGATCCCCCTTAGAACAGAGCCGGGGAAAAGGGGCGGCGTCTCTATCATGGAGGGCTATAAGCTGGACCGTACCTTGCTCAGCGATTCCGAGATGCAGGCTATTCTGGCCGGCCTGCGAAGCCTGGACAGCGTAAGCGGTACTAACCGTTATATTCAGCTTATGGAAAAGCTTTCGGTGGGGGCCTCCGACCTGCTGGCGGGGGACGCCCATATTCTGATAGATCTTTCTTCCTGGTACAGAGCCTCGCTTTCGCCTAAGATAGAACTGCTCCACAACGCCATGCTCGCCGAGCAAAAGGTTTCTTTTACGTACTTTGCGCCAAAAGGGGAATCCCAGCGGGTGGTGGAGCCTTACCGGCTGATTTTTCAATGGGCCAGCTGGTATTTGTGGGCCTGGTGTGAAACAAGGGAAGATTTTCGGCTTTTTAAACTGGGAAGGATGACAGGTCTAAAGCAGGGGGAGCGCTTTGAAAAACGGCCAGTAATACTGCCGGAGCTTTCCGCGGCGCAGGTGTTCCCCTCGGCTTACCTGGTAAAAGCCAAAATAGATCCGGAATATAAATGGCGGCTCATAGAGGAATATGGCCCGGGAAGCTTTACGGAACAGCCCGATGGCATGCTGCTCTTTTCCTGTGGGTTCCCCGATAAAACCAGCATCATAAGTTGGATCATTTCTTTTGGCGAGGCCGCTGAGCTTTTAGAGCCGGCAGAACTTCGGCAGGATATTTTAGCTTTCGCGGGGGGCATCTGTAAAAAATATTCGGAACCATGACACACAGTTGTCATGGTTCTTCCGGTAAAATAGTAGGAGAAAAACGAAAGGTGGGAAAATATGAGATATTTGTGGATAGAGGAATATCTGCTGGCAAAGCCCGGAGTGACAAAAGATTTGCAAGAAAGCTGGAATTGGGTGCGTTACCAGGTGGGAGGCAAAATGTTCGCGGCCATTTGCCTGGATAAAGAGAACAAGCCCTATTACATCAACCTGAAGCTGGAACCCGCGGAAGGGGAGTTCCTTCGGGGACAATACCCAGATATTGTTCCCGGCTATTATTCTAACAAACGGCATTGGAATTCTATTGTTCCCGACGGCCAGGTGCCGGATGAGCTGATGAAGGAGATGTTAGATAAATCTTACATGTTGGTGCTGGGAGGGCTTTCCAAAAAGCGCCAACAGGAAATTTTAGGTGTTTCTGGCGGACAGAAACAAGTTTTGGAATAGGGTGTGGCCTGTTGCAGAATGAGAAAGAGGGGAAAAACAAGTGGCATTTGACTACAAAAGGGAATATAAGGAATTCTATTTACCAAAAAACAAACCAGGGTTGGTAACTGTGCCGCCTATGAATTTTGTGGCGGTGCGGGGAGAAGGCAACCCCAATGAAGAGGGCGGCGCCTATAAACAATCGATCGGCCTTCTTTATGGCATTGCTTTTACCGTTAAAATGAGCAAGCTGGGTGACCACCGCATGGAAGGTTATTTCGATTATGTGGTGCCGCCCTTAGAGGGCCTTTGGTGGCAGGAGGGGGGAGGCCCTATCGATTACGCTCACAAGGAAGGCTTCCGGTGGATCTCTATGATTCGCTTGCCGGAGTTTGTGACAAAGGAAGAGTTTGACTGGGCCGTGAAGGAGGCTGCCGCGAAGAAAAGGGCAGATTTTTCCAAGGTGGAATTTTTCTCTTATGAAGAAGGTCTGTGCGCGCAATGTATGCATATCGGCCCCTACGATGATGAACCAGAAACCATAAAGGCTTTGGATGCGTTTTCAGAAGAGCAAGGCTTTGTGCCGGACTTGGGAGGCCCCCGGTACCACCATGAGATCTACTTGAGCGATGTACGCAAGTGCAAGCCCCAAAACTTGAAAACCGTACTGCGTCATCCGGTAAAAGCATTCGAGTTTTAAAGAAGTATGGCTGGGCCAAAAGAACCTGCTATGGGAGAACCAAAAACGCAAAGGAGCACGCCATGCATTATGTGACATCAAAAGGAATTCTTTCTTCCCAAAACGGTATGAACCTGTACCGCGGCTGTTCTCACGGCTGCATTTATTGCGATTCCAGAAGCAAATGTTACCATATGGCCCACGATTTTGAAGATATCGAAGTAAAGGAAAACGCCATAGAACTGTTGGAAAGGGCTTTAAAGCACAAGCGAAAAAAGTGTATGATCGGAACGGGTTCCATGGCAGATCCTTATATTCCCCTGGAAATGGAGCTTGGCCATGTTCGCAAAGCCATGGAGTTAATGGATTTCTACGGCTTTGGCTTTACCATAATTACCAAATCCAGCCGTATTTTAAGAGATTTGGACTTGCTGCGAAAAATCCATGAAAAAACGAAATGCGTGGTGCAAATGACGCTGACCACCTGTGACGAATCCCTGTGCAGGAAGCTGGAACCAAATGTAAGTACTACAAAGGAACGTTTTGAAACTTTAAAAGTATTGCGGGATGTGGGGATACCTACAGTGGTGTGGCTATCGCCCATCCTACCTTTCCTGAACGATACGCCGGAGAATGTTTCCGGCATTTTGGACATGTGCGCAGAAGCAAAGGTCTATGGTGTTTTGTGCTTTGGCATGGGGCTCACCCTGCGGGAGGGAAACCGGGAATATTTTTACCGGCAGCTGGACCGTTTGTTCCCGGGTTTAAAAGAAACGTACCTTAGGCTTTACGGGAACCGGTATGTAGTTTACAGCCCGCGAAATGAGGAATTGATGGAGCTGTTCCACAATACCTGCGAGGAGAGAGGTATGGTACATGACAACAACCGTATTTTTTCCTATTTGCAGGAATTTCCCGAAGACCAGGAGCTGCAATTATCGCTGTGGGACTCTTAAAAATAATTTTTATGTCACACAAAGGGAAATATGTTGTCTCATAATATATACAGGGAAGGCCTTGTCCGGAAGTGCCGCCAGGCCGGCTGTCGCGCACAGTTTCCTGCAAAAATGTTCCGCACTTCAGAGGAGAGGGAAAATGGACCAGTTTACAAACAACGAGTTATGGGACTGCATTCAAAAGGCGGTTTCTTATATGAGCGATTGCCTCGTAGGAAAGAAAGAGTTGCCGGATCGCCGCTAGAAAGGGGCGGGAGACAGAGATTCCCTAAGATAACAAAACAGCGCCCAACCCAAGCCGGCATTCAGCTTTTGGGTCGGACGCTGTTTTTCGCTGCAGCTTTTATGCAAAAGCAGGAAAGCGTAGAGTTATTTCTCCAAAATCAGAGAAGTGAGCTCCATGGGCTCTACAATTTTACCGTCTTTATACACACGCATATTGCCGCTGGCGATTTCGTCGATCAGAATTACTTCGTCGTTGTTGTAACCAAACTCGAATTTAATGTCGTAAAGGTCCAGGCCTTTTTTCGCCAGATCATCGGCTACAATGCGGGTGATCTTTAAAGTCTGTTCCTTCATCGACTGGAACATTTCCTCGCTCATGATCTTTAAAGCCACCAGGCCTTCGCAGGTCACCAGCGGGTCGCCTCGACCGTCGTCCTTAAAAGTGGCTTCTACATAGCCGCCGGGCAATTCGGTACCGTCTATAATATATTCGCCATAGCGGCGGATGAAGCTGCCGGTGGCTTTTAACCGGCAAATCACTTCCAGGCCTTTCCCAAACACGGTAGCAGGAAGCACTTCCATAGTGGCATCGTCTAAATTGGCGCTGATATAGTGGGTTTTGATACCGGCATCTTTTAAAAGTTCGAAGAAATGTACCGAGGTTTCCAGGTTGGCCTTGCCAATGCCCTCGATGGTCAGGCCAACAGAGTTTTCGCCTGGGTCAAACACACCGTCTTTTCCCGTGCAGTCATCTTTGAATTTTAGCAGGACATTTCCGTTTTCCAGTTTGAAGACGTCTTTGGTCTTTCCAACATAAACTTTTTCCATAGCAGGTTTCCTCCTAATTAGAAAATTCATATTTACTATAGCACAGAACTCGCCACAATACTATATTTTTCTTGCCCTTCGGACAGAAAAATTTTATAACTGTGTGACGATTGTTCCGGATTTAGCTACTGTAAGCCCTTGAAATTCTGTTTTGAAGAAAATTTTTGGAGATTTTCCGGTTTGGGAATTTTTTGAATTTTTGCAAAAGTTTTTACAAAGGGGGAAATTTATGCTATAATACTTTTTGTTGCGAAATTTGGTGCCGGAATGCTCTCGGGCCAAGTTTTTTCTAGAGGATAAGCTACTTTTGCGGTTCGCTTATACGGTAAGCCGTAGCCTTTGTCCTATCAAAAAATTTTGAGAATGGAGGAAAAGATTTGAGGAGAAAAAAGAGTGGATTGGCCTTTTTGCTGGGAATATGCTTGTGTCTCTGTGTTACAAGCACCGCCTGGGCAGAAGAACTGCCGGATCAGACGCGAAACGAAAATTCCGAGGTTTTTTCTTCCACCTTCGAAGAAGATTTAGAACCCGCTCAAACACCTGAATTGCCGGAAGAAGAAACGGAAACTGAGCCAGAAACGCCCAGCGAAGACGGGGCGAAAGATCCCGAAGAAGATATGGAAGCTCAAATAGTTGAGGCCGATGTTTCGGAAGAGCCGGAGCCGTACCAGATCTTTCCCGATGTGCCGGACAGCGCTTGGTACGCGGAGCCTGTTAATGCTTTGACTCAATGGGGTATGATTAACGGAAAGCCCGACGGGAATTTTGATCCGGAAGGGAGCATTACCCGGAGCGAATTTTTAAAGCTTTTGGCAGAGCTTTGCGGGAAGCCCCTTTCTGCAAACCGGGATTTTCTGCCCAGTTTTTCCGATGTAAAAAGCAGCGATTGGTTCTATTCCTATGCCTATTGGGGCTTGAAGGAAAAATTAATCAATGGGGTAGGTGGAGGACGTTTTGCCCCGGATACGCCTGTGACCCGAGAACAAATAGCTGTCTTTTTGTGGCGGTTCAGCCGGAATGTTTTGGGGAAACTTTTGCCCAAGGACTTACAGGTAAGTTTTTTAGATAGTTGGGCGATCCATAGCTGGGCCTCGGTGGAAGTAAAAGGCGTCACAAGCGCCGGTTTGATGCATGGGTATGAAAACGGCTGTTTTTATCCTGGAAAAAAGGCCACCCGTGCCGAGGCGGCCAAAATACTTTACGATTATTACAATGCCTTTGAGGAATACTCCCGGGGCTGTTCTTTAGATGAAATGCGTACCATTATGCATGCGGGAGGAACCGTGGAATTGATTTATTATACCAATTCCCTGGAAGCTCTGGAGGAATCCTACTGGAATGGGAACTACTTAATTGAGCTGGACTTTTCTTGGACTACAGACGGTACGCTGGCAGGAATTCATAACTGGGGCAACGGAAGGCCCCAGGCAATGACGGCAGAGGAGTTCCTGAAGCTTAAAATTGAAGACCGTTATACGCCTATTACGCTGGATACTTTGGCTCCTTGGCTGGAGGAGCATCCGGAGGTTCGCATTATTCCAGATGTGAAAGAAAAAAACGTAGAGGCCATGAGGTTAATCAGCACCCGCTATCCCCATTTGAAAAACCAGTTTATTCCCTATGTTTTTACGCGTTCGGAGTGCGACCCCATTAAACAGATGGGATTTCAGAACTTGATCTTCATGATCTATTCCATGCCGCAAAGCGACTGGCGAGATGCAGAAGGAAACATGAAATTCATTCGGGAAAAGGAGATCACCGGAATTGCAATAGCGCCTTATCAAATGCGGGAAAAGTACGGGCGGTTGGGGCGCGAGATGGGAATTCCTGTCTTAACCTTTACCGTAGACCGTATAAGTGATATGAATACCTATGCCAAGGTTGGAGTCGATGGCTTTTTCACAGACTTGCAGAATTTGAAATTGGACCGGTAAAGAGCAAAATTTATCTGAAAAATAAGCGGAGGAAAAGAACCTGCCAACAGGCCTTTTCCTCCGTTGTTTTTTGTTGTTTCAGAACATCTCGCCGTGGTACTTTTTATTGGCAGCCTTTCTTTGCCGGTTCCATTTGGCAATGCTTTTCCCCTGTTGCTGCCTTTGCCGAAGGAAAGCGTTTTTATCGTCGGAATATTTTGCTTCTCCTTTTAGGCTGCAATAGCTTTCCCAGCGTTCTCTGGAAAGCTCTCCGCTCTCTAAAGCGGCCTTCACTGCGCAGCCGGGTTCGGAATTGTGCTTGCAGTCGCTGAATTTGCATTTTCCAAAATACTGTTCCACGTCGGTAAAAGCTTCGGAAAGCCCCTCCGAGATATCCCACATGCCAAGCTCCCGCATGCCTGGGGTATCGATAATCATAACCCCGCTTTTTAGCCGGAGAAGCTGACGGTGGGTGGTGGTATGCCTGCCGCGGCTGTCTTCTTCCCGAATTCTGCTTACTGCCATGAGCTCTTCTCCTGCCAAAGCATTGACCAGGCTGGACTTCCCAATGCCGGAAGACCCTAAGAACACAATGGTCTTTCCGGGCTGCAGGTACTTTTCCAGGCGGCTTAATCCATACCCTGTTTTAGCGCTGATCACATGTATTTCTATACCGGGGGCTACCGCTTCCGCCTGACGCACCTGCTGAGTAAAGTCTTCCATAAGGTCGGCTTTTGTGAGCAGAATCACAGGAGAAGCTCCCGAGTGCCAAGCTAATGTGAGGTAACGCTCTATTCGTTTTGGGTTAAAGTTGTGGTTTAAGGACTGCATGATAAACACATAGTCAAAGTTTGCGGCAACCATTTGTTCCCCCCGGCCGGGAGTAGGGTCCCGGCGGGAGAAAGCAGTTTTTCTCGGCAAAGTTTCTGTTATTTGGCTGTCACCCATGGGATTATATGCTATCAATACAAAGTCGCCTACCGTGGGAAACGCTTCTGTACCGGCGTAGTACGCTCCCGGCTTTAGCCTTCCGTAGGTCTCCCCGTGTTCACACAATAAACCGAACCGCTCCCTGTGAACAGAAGTAACTCTGGCCGGAAGTCTGCCGGTAGTCTCGAAAGCCTCCATAGAGGTGGGATTAAACCCGTAATCTTCTAAATTCAAACAATCGTCTCCTTTTTTAAGTCTCTGTTTCTTTTCCATTCTCCTTATGCCAATTCCGTTTCATAGACATACCCCCTTGTGCTGCCTGGAAATGGGCGCAAAAATACCGCAGAAAGCAACCCTCCTTACAGCGCGCTCCTGCGGTATTTCAAAAATAAAAATAGCACACCTAAAGTGCGCTACAACCGGCAGTTATAGTGTTCACGAAAGGCTACGAATAGCGGCACTGTGGCAGCCAATTTGTTTTAGGCCCCACCATGCGCCACAGTTTATTAAATTTTAAAAGCCTCACAAAATACAAACATAATAATGTCTCCTTTCCTTTTTGTAGCTAAGGTTCTTAAACAGTATCATACCCTAAGCGTTCCGGCTTGTCAAGAGGAGGAACCAAGAAAAGCCTCGGTTCCTTTTTCGGCTTTCGAAAGCAGTTATTTTAGCAGGGAGAGTCCATTCCGAATTCTGCCAGTAGGCTTTGGTAGCGTGCCGTTTCCTTTTCGCTAACGGGAAAACCAGTGTTATACAGGCAATGGTCCATTACGTCGGCGTCTTTTAGCAGTTCGTCGTAAGGGCTGTGAATCGTGCCTTTTTCGCTATGTCTTGCTATGGCAGTAGTAATGGTGTCTATCTCTTCCTGGCTGTATTCATTCAGGGACTGCAATATTTCTTTTGCCTGGTTGGCTCCCTTTAGGGCGTGAGCTGCAGTGCTTCCGCCTGTCATATAGTAAATATCGTGCAGCATGCCACAGGTAGTAGCCAGTTCTATATCTAAATTTCGTTTCATGGCGAGGAGGGTGCAGAACCGGGCTACTCCGTACATATGAGAAATATACAAGCGAAGCTTATGGTGGTTTCTTTCTGGATTCTTTTCTAAAATCAGAAGATCTATTTCGTCGCGCAAACGTTCAAGCCTGTTTTCCATATGCTTTTCCTTTTCGTAAATAAAGACTTTCTAAAATTCATGAAGGAATTTTCCCATATATCACAAAATCCAGAAAAAGTATACATTTCCGGACTGAATACGCAGAACTGTTTGTATGGTTAAGCATACAGTAAAAACCGGGAAAATTCAAGGCTTTTCACATACTTATTTTGAGTTGCAATTCTTCCAGAAATGTATGCTTAACCGAGCGGGGGACCTTTCCGGAATTTTCGGGTTCCCACGCAGGACGTGAGATATTAAAGGAGAGAGAAGTAAAGTATGAGCAAGAAAGTTTTAGCGGTTCTGCAGGCCGTCCTGATTTTCTATTTCGGAAAGTTGCGTTGCGGCGCTGTTTATGGTATTCTTAACTAAAATATAGAAACAGGGAGAGAGCCGGTATGGAGTTTATAAGTGCAAAGAGTATTGAGGCATGGTCGAACCCAGGAGTGACGTCGCGGCAGCTTTTAAATGCAGAGAATTCTTCCAGCAACAGGGTGACTCTTACCGAGGTGCATGTGAAGGCTGGGGCCTGCCAGCCCAGGCACATCCATGAAGCTTCCGAACAGGTTTGGTATGCCCAAAGGGGCAAAGGCAAGCTGCTTCTGGCCGAAGGGGAAGAGCGGCCCTTTGAAGCAGGCGACGTGGTGCGCTTTGCCGAAAAAGAGATCCATGGCCTTTTTAACGACGGTGGAGAAGAACTGATGTACCTTTCTGTTACGGCGCCCCCCATTCATTTTGGCTATGCCTATGCAAAAAAACCTTGACTTTTCCTGTGTATTCGTTCCTTTTTTCGCAAACAGAGCGGAGAGCTTGGAGGCTTTATGGAAGACAACAAAAAAGTAGAATTATTTGAAACAATGCCTGTATCCAAAGCGGTAATGACGCTGGCGGTACCCACAGTCATCAGTTCTTTGGTCATGGTGATCTATAACCTGGCAGATACTTATTTCGTAGGTATGCTTAACGATCCCATACAAAATGCTGCCGTCACCTTGGCGGCGCCGGTGATTTTGGCCTTTAACGCTGTGAATAACCTGTTCGGCGTAGGTTCTTCCAGCATGATGAGCCGGGGCTTGGGCAGGAAAGATTACGACACGGTTTACCGCAGCTCGGCCACCGGCTTTTACTGCGCGCTAATTTGCGGTCTTTTGTTTTCTGCTTTCTATACAGGGTTTCAAACGCCCCTTTTGCGGCTGCTGGGCGCCGGAAGCGATACGGCTGCCGCCACTTCGGATTATTTGAAATGGACGGTGAGCTTTGGCGCAACCCCCGCGATTCTCAATGTGGTGATGGCCTATTTGGTTCGGGCGGAGGGAGCTTCTCTTCACGCCAGCCTGGGCACCATGAGCGGTTGCCTTTTAAATATTGTGCTGGACCCTTGTTTTATCATGCCCTGGGGCTTTGGCATGGGTGCGGCGGGTGCTGGCCTGGCTACCTTCCTCTCTAACTGTGTGGCCTGTATTTACTTTTTTATTTTGCTGTTTGTAAAGCGGGGACATACTTATGTCTGTATTCGTCCCGCCATGTTCCGGATAAAAAAATCTATTCTTTTCGGGATTTTCGCGGTGGGAATTCCCGCTTCCATCCAAAACCTGCTGAACGTGACCGGTATGACCGTATTAAACAATTTTACGGCTTCCTATGGGGCCAGCGCCGTGGCTGCCATGGGAATTTCCCAAAAGCTCAACATGGTGCCGTTCCATGTGGCACTGGGGCTTTCCCAGGGCATTATGCCTTTGGTGAGCTATAACTATGCCAGCAAAAACGCGGCCCGCATGAAACAGACCGTCTCTTTTGCCATGAAGATCACTCTTTCTTTTTTGATCGTCGTTTCCCTCTCCTATTATTTTGGAGCCAGTGGGCTGATCTCCCTTTTTATGAAGGATTCCGAGATCGTGGCCTACGGGACACAGTTTTTAAGGGGGTTATGCTTGGGAAACCCTTTCCTGTGTATCGATTTTTTGGCGGTGGGTGTGTTCCAGGCCTGCGGTCTGGGAAAAAATTCTCTTGCTTTTGCGCTGCTCCGGAAAATCGTTTTGGAAATTCCTGCGCTGTTCTTATGGAATTTCCTCTTTCCTCTGTATGGCCTGGCCTATGCCCAGCTGACAGCGGAGATCATTTTAGCGACGGCCGCAGCTTTGGTGCTTTACCGTCTTTTTAAAAAATTAGATAAAAAAGGCTAGCAAGCTTCGGAGGGAATATGGGTGAAAAGGAAGCAGGGAAGAGCTTGGTAGCGCTGCCCTTAAATTATACGGTAGTAGATACGGAAACCACGGGACTCAGCGCCGGTGGCAGCCAGTTGATCGAGGTTTCGGCCCTGCGGGTCAGAAATGGGGAGGTCGTAGAAACCTTTTCCAGTTTGGTGCGTCCAGACCTTCAGGAGGCCGTGTGGAAGGGGGAGTGGCAGGAATGCTATGTAGATGACTTTATCACAGGCCTTACAGGAATTACCAACGAGATGTTGGAGATCGCCCCCTTTCCCCAGGAGGTACTCCCAAACTATTTCGGCTTTTTAGGGGAAGATATTCTCTTGGGTCACAATACGCCCTTTGATATCGGTTTTTTGCAGGCCGCCTCCGAAAAATACCTGGAAAAGAGCTTTCTGAACGATTATTTAGATACCTTAAGGTTTTCCCGGAAGCTGATGCCGCAGCTGCCCCACCATCGCCTTTCCGACTTGGCCATGGCCTTTGGGGTGAGTTATGAAGGAGCGCACCGTTCGGAAGTCGATTGCCGTATTACCCATGCCTGCTATTTGGCTTTACGGGATTTGGCTTTAAGCAGGTTTACGGAAGAGGAATTTATTCGTTTATATCCTCGAAAGAATTTTCGTGAGATGGCGAAAGACATAAAAACGGAGAAACGAGAATTTGATACCAGCCATCCCTTATATCAAAAGAAAGTGGTGATCGTTGGAGAGCTGAAGGCAATGAAGCGGGGCGATGCCATGCGCAAGGTAGCGGAGGTTGGAGGGGTAAACCAAGATCAGGTGAATTCCCGCACCGACTATTTGGTAGTCCCTGCCGGTGGGCCGGTGCTTCGAGGGAAAAAGATCGCGATTCTTTCGGAGACCGCTTTTTTAGACATGTTGGGTTGAACGCCATAGTATTTTTTCGGCGTCTTTCATAGGAAGCTCTATTTGGCGGGCTCAAGGCTGAATTATGGAATTTTGGAGGAATGGTTTGTATGAAAAAGGTGGTTCTGACAGTCGCGCTGGCACTTTTATTGACGCTCTGTACCGGGTGTGGTTTTTTGTATCGTGGGGAAGAGAAGGTTTCCTCACAGAAGGAGGAGCCTGTCCCTTCCTCCCCTTCCATTCTGACGCCGGCACCTGTTCCCACCCAGGAACCAAAGCCGGAAAATATCAATTTACTTACCGGAGAAGCCACCTTGTCCCCAGAGGCTATGGGAAAACGTCCAGTGGCGGTGATGATCAATAATAACTGGGCATCTTTGCCCCAATATGGGATTAGCGAGGCAGACTTGATGTTCGAAATCCCGGTAGAAGGCGGTGTTACCAGGTTAATGGGCCTCTATGGCGATTATACCGCTGTGCCCGAAATTTGTTCCATACGCAGCTGCCGCTACTATTTTCCCATTCTGGCCGTTGGGTACGACGCCTACTACGTGCACTGGGGCCAGGACGAAACTATTGCTACCGATGTGCTGAACTATTTAGAAATAGACCGTATGGATGGTATGGAAGACACCTACGGCTTATATTACCGGGATGAAGACCGCTTAGAGCAGGGCTTCGATTATGAACACACCGGGATGTTTTTCGGCCCGGGGCTGAAACAGGCCTTAGAAGAGAACGAAGTGCGCACCGAGCTTCAGGTGCACAAAACGAAGCCTTTCTTTGAATTTTCGGAAACGCCAAGAGCGCTGGAAGGAGAAGCGTGTGAAGAGCTTACCATTTGGTTCAGCGGCGATTATTTCAGCACCTTCCGGTATCAGGAGGGTTCTCACCTCTACCATAAGGAGTTTTCGGGGGAAGACCACCGGGATGCTAAAACCGGGAAAAATCTTAGCTTTGAAAACTTGTTTCTGCTGGAAACAGAAATTTCTGTGCGAGATGAGGTAGGCCGCTTGAATGTAGATTGGCGCGGCGGGAAGAACAGCACAGGCTATTATGTTTCCGAAGGAACCGTTGTGCCCATACATTGGAAAAAAGAAGACGAATATTCCAATTTGACCTTTACCACTGGAGAGGGGCAGCCCTTTTCCGTAAATCCGGGAAAGAGCTATATTGCGTTTTGTTCTCCCGGCGACCTGGAATTTGTAACCCCTTCGGTTTCTTAGACCTCCCTTCGGTTGCATTCCCCTCGCCAAAGTGGTATAATAGTTGCGCTTACAACTATTTAAAAGGGATTGGGTGAGCAAATTGCGGTTGATCAATCCGGAAAAAATATGCCGGGGAATGGAACTGGGAGAAATCCCTTCCGATAGGGCGATTATAAAAAGCGCGTTGAGTATTGCCTGGCCCTCTGTGCTGGAATCGTTTTTCGTAAACCTTGCGGGTTTGGTAGATACCATCATGGTGGGTTCGTTGGGGTCCTATGCCATTGCGGCGGTGGGACTTACCACTCAGCCAAAATTTTTGGGCCTGGCGGTTTTCCTCTCCATGAATGTGGCAGTGTCTTCTATTGTAGCCCGCCGGAAAGGGGAGGGGAACCGGGAAAGCGCCAACCGGGTGGTGCGAATGGTGCTGCTGGTTACCCTGTTGCTTACTGCGCTGATCAGCGCAGTATTCGTGATCTTTGCAGGTCCCATTGTTTCATTGGTGGGGTCTCAGCCGGATACCCATGATTACGCGGTGGAATACCTGCGAATTGTCATGGGGGGGTCTGTATTTTCCACTATTTCTTTGGTGCTTAACGCTGCGCAGCGAGGGGCTGGAAACACCCGCATTGCCATGGTTACCAATTTGATCTCGAACCTGGTAAATGTGGTTTTTAACTACTTGTTGATCGGTGGGAATTTTGGATTTCCTGCCTTAGGCACCCGAGGGGCGGCCATTGCCACTGTGTTGGGTACGGTTTGCGCCTGTGCGCTGAGTATTGCCTCGGTGTTACATAAGGATGGATTTATTTATCTGCGTTCAGTAAAGGGATGGCTGGCCGACAAGATTAGCATCCGTTCTTTGCTGAACGTGGGCTCCAGCGCTTTTGTAGAACAGATCTGCCTGCGCATAGGCTTCCTGCTGTTTTCTATGACAGTGGCCAGGCTCGGCACCACAGAGCTTGCCGCCCACCAGATTGGCATGAATATGATGAGCATGTCCTTTGCCTTTGGCGACGGTTTTTCGGTGGCCTCCATTACGTTGATTGGCCAAAGCTTGGGCCGAAGGCGGCAGGATATGGCAAAAATCTATGGCAATGTGTGCCAAAAAACGGGCTTGCTTTGCGCCTGTGTCATTTCTACGGTATATTTTCTCTTTGGAAAAGAAATTTTTACGTTGTTTTCCAGCGAGCAGGTCATTTTAAATTATGGCGAAATGATTATGCGCATTTTGAGCGTCATTTTGTTCTTCCAAATTGAACAGGTGGTGCTTTTTGGTTGTTTGCGGGGCGCGGGCGATACCAGGTTTACGGCCTTGATTTCCCTGGTTAGTGTCACCTGCATTCGCCCGGGTATCAGTTGGATTTTGTGTTACCCGGTGGGCCTGGGGTTAATGGGGGCTTGGCTTGGTACCGCATGTGACCAAATGGTGCGGTTCCTTTTGTCTTTCCTGCGGTTCCGAAAAGGCAACTGGACGAAGTTGAAACTGTAGCCCGATTATGGCCGGAGACTTGTAAAGGGGAACGCAAGCATGAAAAAATTTATTTTGGTGCCCGATTCCTTCAAAGGGACACTTTCTGCTTTAGAGGTTTGCAAGGTGATGAAAACCCAGATTCTCCGTTTTTTTCCAGAGGCAGAGGTTTGCTCCATACCGGTGGCCGACGGCGGAGAAGGCACCACGGAAGCTTTTTTGACGGCAATGGGCGGCAAACTGGTACAGCTTCCGGTCTCAGGTCCTTTTGGAGAGACGGTAGAGGGCTTTTATGGCATTTTGCCCGATGGTAAAACGGCGGTAATAGAGATGGCCGCCTGCGCAGGACTGCCCATGGCGAAGGGAAGGCTGGACCCCTCTCGTGCTACCACATATGGTGTGGGGCAGTTGATGCAAGACGCCGTGGGAAAGGGCTGTACCAAGTTGGTTTTAGGTTTGGGGGGCAGCTGTACCAACGATGGCGGCGCCGGCGCAGCGGCGGCGGCAGGAGCCCGGTTCTTTCGAAAGGACGGTTCGGTTTTTATACCGGTGGGAAGTTCTTTGGAAGAAGTGGAGACAGTAGACCTTTCCGAACTGAAAAAGACTTTCGCGAAGGTAGAGATTACCGTGATGTGTGATGTGGATTCTCCCCTGTATGGTCCCAAGGGTGCGGCTTATGTTTTCGCGCCGCAAAAAGGTGCCGATCCTGCTATGGTTCGGCAGTTGGATCGTGCCCTGGAAAGCTTTGCCCAAAAGGTTGGCGGCTTTCCCCAGGCGCCAGGTGCTGGAGCGGCGGGAGGAATGGGTTTCGGCATGGCCTCTTTTTTTGGAGCTGCCCTCAAAAGGGGGATCGATACGGTGCTGGACACCGTGAAGTTCCGGGAACTGTTAAAGGATGCCGGACTGGTCTTTACCGGGGAAGGAAAGCTTGATAGCCAAAGCCTTTGCGGAAAGGTGCTTTCCGGGGTGGGGGAGCAGGCGAAATGTTCCGGCGTGCCGGTAGTGGCGCTGGTGGGGGAGATTGGCGAAGGGGCTGCGGCGGCCTACGAAAAGGGGATTTCTGCGGTGTTCAGCATCAATCGGGCCCCGCGCTCTTTGGAAGAAACGGCTCCTTATGCTGCGGAAAATCTGGGACTTGCCATGGAAAACCTGCTTCGGCTGTTAAAGCTTGCCTGGACCGAAAAAGGGCAAATGTAATTTTTTCCGGCTTATGCTTCATTTTTTTGAAAGGAAGTTTTTTATATGAATCTAAAATTAGTCAGCTTTAACATCCGGTGTGTTTGGAAAGAGGATGGTATCAATTCCTTTGTTCATCGTGCCGGGCTCATTCTGGACAAACTCGATAGGGAAAAGCCCGATGTGGTCTGTTTTCAGGAAACTACCGAGCAGATTGCGCCTTTTTTAAAAAGGCACTTGCCGGAGTATGAACTCCATTTTCAGGGCCGCAATCCGGATTTGGGCGGAGAAGGGCTGTGCGCTGCTTTGAAAAAGGAAACGGTAGAAATGTTGGAGCTCAGCCGGTTTTGGCTTTCGCCTACCCCTTATGAGCCGGGTTCCCGGTTCGAAAAGCAGAGCCTCTGTCCAAGAATTTGCCAGGCACTTACACTTCGCCTAAAAGGGGGAGAGCCTTTCAGAATCTACCACAGTCACCTGGATCACGAAAGCGATGAGGCCCGCATTTTGGGCATTCGGCAGTTGTTGGCCTATGCCAAGGAAAAGCAGGAACAGAGGCCTCTCCCACTGTTTTTGTTGGGAGATTTCAACGCCTATCCCGAAAGCGAAACCATCCGCTTTTGCGATAGCTTTGATTCCTTGCTCATTCGAGACCTGACCCGTGAAACCGGCGGAACCTTCCATGATTTTGGCCGGGCACAGCCTTTGGAAAAAATAGATTACATTTATGCCGATAAAGACACCGCAAAGCTTCCTCATTCCGTATCTTTGTGGAAGGACACGGAGAATGGCATTTACCTTTCCGACCATTACCCGATTTGCCTTTCTATAGAGTTATAAAGGGTCAAAGGAAAAGCCGGCAGCTTTTCCACGGTATAGTTGTCCCAGAGATGGGCAGAAAGGAGAGAGATGAAAACGAAAATTCTATTTACAGGCGATTCCATCACAGACGCGGCCCGCACGGTTTTGTGCCAGGACCTGGAAAAAATGCTGGGAAGCGATCCGAATTTTACCCCCGAAAAGCGTGATGAAATGCTCAATGGCGCTTTGGGTACCGGGTACCCGCTGCTGGTGACTTCCCAGCTGTACGCGGAATCTCCCGGAAAGTACGAGGTGCTGAATCGGGGGATTTCCGGCAATCGGGTAGTAGATTTAGACGCTCGGATCAAATGTGACTGTATCAACCTGAAGCCAGATATTCTGAGTATTATGATCGGGATCAACGACGTCTGGCACGAAGCCAATTGGCACAATGGCGTAGACGCCCAGAAATTCCAGCGGGTATACGATGAAATGTTAAAGGAAGTTATTGCCGCTCTGCCGGAGGTGAAGCTCATCCTCCTAGAGCCTTACGTGCTGAAAGGCCCGGCGACCCGGGATAAATGGGAATTTTTCCGAACAGAGACCGACCTGCGCAGGAATACGGTGAAGGCCTTGGCCAAGCGGTATGGTGCCGCTTGCATCAATACTCAAGAGCTGTTCGACCGGGCCGCCGCATGTGGCAGCGAATCCAATTGGAGCGCCGACGGTGTCCATCCCACTCCAGCCGGCCATTGGTTGTTGGCTCAGGCCTGGCTGGAAGTGTTTCGAAAATTAGAATAAAGTAAAAATAACAAGGGAATTTGGTAGCATGAAAAGGCGGCATCTTTAGGGAAGAACCCGGAAAGAGGTCGCTTTTTTGCACGTTAAAAAAAGAACCCCCCTTTTGACCTTCTTTGGAATTTGCAGAAATTGTCATTCATAAGAGAAAATGTTTTTGTCAAAATACTTAATGCAAACGCAAAACAAAAACTTTTGAAGGAGAAAGAACAATGAAGAGCAATTCTGTTATGGTACCTGAAGCCAAAGAAGCCATGAACCGTTTTAAGATGGAATCCGCCTCTGAGGTGGGTGTGAACCTGAAGCAGGGCTACAACGGTGACCTTACTTCCCGTCAGGCCGGTTCTATTGGCGGCCAGATGGTCAAGAAGATGATTCCCATACGAACCGCGAGCTACATACGGGAAAACCGCACGGCAATAGGGCATCAGGAACGGGTGGAGTACGGAATAGTGATTGCAGTATAAATAGCAAAGAACCGGCATGAGTAAGGCATCTATTGCCTTGCATGCCGGTTTCTTTATCATCAAATCCTTTTGTAGTGCCTGCTATTGCGGATCCTTCAGCAGCTTCTTGACTTCTTTATCAAAATCTGATTCAATCCGCTGTGTCTTGTTAAAAATGTCATACTCCTGTTCCGCTTTCTCGTGGGCTTGTTTCCGAGAAACTTTTCCTTTGTCCTGCAAAATGTCATACCGGCGAAAAGATAGGAACTCGTTCACGCTGGCTGCAAACTCCTCCATAGTAAAGGTGTTTTCCCGCTGGATCAAGTCCTCGATATAATCAAAATATCCAGTGACAGCCCGCTCCAACTGGCGTATTTTTTGCTCTGATAGATAGTTCTTCGCCACGGTCACGTCTGATTTTAGGATACGGCCCTCAGGAGCGTTCTTCCAGGTAGTTAGACCCATATGCTCCTTCTGATGGTCAGCGCCGGAATAGATGATCTCTGCTGCAGTATGCCCGCTGATGGCATAGTGAAATTTGTTCTGTACCATGGCGTAGAAGTCCTGGGTGGTAGGGGAATCCCGGTCATAGTCGATACTGCATTCGGCAAAGATGTCGGTAATCTGCTGCCAAATTCGCCGCTCACTGGCACGAATCGAACGGACGCGTTCCAGCAGTTCACGAAAGTAGTCCTTGCCAAAAGCGGTTTTCCCCTGCTTTAGCCGGTTGTCATCCATGGCAAAGCCCTTTATCATATATTCTTTCAGCACACTGGTAGCCCAAATGCGGAAGTGCGTGGCCCGCTTGGAGTTGACACGGTAGCCTACGGAAATGATGGCGTCCAGGTTGTAGAAGCGGGTGGGATTGGTTTGAGTTTTCCCTTCCATAGCGCCGTGTTGAGTGGTTGTTGCAAAATTTGCAACAACCACTTTTTCGTCTAGCTCACCTTCGGAAAAAATATTTTTCAAGTGCCGGCTAATGCCGGACTTATCTACACCATACAGCTCTGCCATTGATTTTTGTGTCAGCCAAATAGTTTCATCCTTAATAACAGCATCCACCGAAATGTTCTCGTCAGCGGCTTTGTACAACAAAAATTGAAATTCATCTTTCATATTCATACCTCAAGCACAAGTGTCGTGTGGTCAATTCACCTTTTTGACCGAGTCAGAAAGCTTCATAAGATTTTGAAACTTCTCTGGGCTTTCAAGCAGCTTCGGCAGCAGGAGTTTCATCATGGCTAAATTGGGGTCTTCCTCCCTCGGCACGTTTTTCAAGCTGGTCTGCATGATGGTTTCTATGACCTCGTTGTCACGCTTGCTCACCATCCCTTTCAATTCTTCCAGGGAATCCTGTATCTGGTACAGCGCGGGGAGTATGTTGGAGATTAAGGAAGAATCTATTTCTTGTTCTGGTGAAGATGTATCTTCTTGGCCGAAAGAAAATGTCTGAATTGTGTTTTGTATGCGTTCTTTTACCGCTTCGACCCCATCTAGGTCAGTCAGGTCATACTCAATGGTACGTATCGTATTTACGTCAAAAGGGATAACCTCTCCCTTTCGCTTTAGATGGATCAAGGGCTTTGCCAAGCACTTCCTATACCCCATCTCATAAAATACGTTTGGGTTATGTTCGGTTATATCGGCAATAACAAGTTCGGCAGAGGCAAGTTTGTCCATAATGGTCTGGGTAATAGAGTCTGTGTCGTTGATCTGGTCAGCGCGTAAAGCCTCAAATCCACAAGCTCTGCAAACCGGTTCCAGAATATGCCGGAAAAGCTTGTCCGCGTTGTCCCTCGTCGGACTGCCATCGTCACCAATAGGCGACACCACAAAGCAGACCTTTTTCTCCGGCTTATCGCTGGGGCTCATTATCTGGTAGGTGCCGCGACTGACACATTTGATGTTTTTTTGCCGACACAAAGTGTTGATGGAGCCTGAAAACTGCCCGGGGGTATAGTCCCTAATACCGGCGGTTTCCAGATGATGTTTAATTTCACGGGTTGTGCGGGACGCTCCACTGCGGAGACAGTTGAGGATTGCTTCTTGAATTTGAGAACTGGTGACAGCCATAAGTATGGGGCCTCCTTCTTGTATTTTATTTGCATATATAATACAACTCACGCGCAGAAAAGTCAATAGCATTTTTTGAAATCTACAACAAATATCAAAATTGCAGATTCATTAAAACTAAATGCGATATTCATGCAACTAAAGTCCAATAAAGGTATAAATATCGCATTGGAAATCCAACGCAATACTGCAATACTCAAAAAGAGCAAGAGCGTCGGGAATGTCCCCCACGCTCTTGCTAGTAATAGAGTTCTTAGCTTTCCACAGCCTTAACCCCGCTCAGCATGCCGCTCTGATCATAAACCGTTACCAAACGGATCTCTCCGCCGTCGGTAGACCCCACAGAGAACACACTGCCGTCCGGGTCGATATCGGCAAAGCTGTCCACCGCCTTGCCCTTATAGCGTATAATTTTCTTCCCGCCTATCTCCTGGTAACTCACCCCATAGGAGGCGTAGCGCTCCATACGCTCCGCAATGGTCTCGCCGGAGCCATCATTTCCGTCACTTTCGGCAACGGCAGCTTCTTCACCAATCACCGCGCCGGCCTCAACGCTGGCATCCTCTTGGCTTTCCCGCAGGCCGGTGAGCCTGCCACCCTCATAGACCGCCTCCAGGTCCAGGCCCTTTGTGCCCAGGCTGTTGCAGAGCCATAGCTGGCGCTCCGGGTCAAACAGGCTGCGCACAGGCTGGCCGTTCCAGGTCATGGCAAGCTTGCCGGTGGTTATGTTGGTTTCGCCGGTCAGGCCGAAGGGTGCGTAGCGCTCCAGCTCCTTGGCGGTGTGCTCAGCCTCGTACTGGATTTCCGCGCCCACGTACCGCTGGCCCTCCAGGGCGTCCAGGAACATCTGCCCAGGCTGGAATTCCTCCAGCCGCACCAGGGGGCCCATGGGGTCGTAGCTGCCATCCCCGTTGTCCACCCGCTCCCGGACCGTGCGCACGTCAATGGTACCCTCCGGGTCGTAGTGTTCGTATTGGGAGACATAGCCGCCGCCAAACTCCGCACCGTCCGCAAAGATGCGCACCCGCTGGCCGTTCCAGTACAGGTCGCTGCCGTTGTTTTTAAACGTCAGCTTGCAGCGCTCATACTCCTCAAAAAGGCGCTCATAGTCTATTTTTATCTTTTCCAGCTCGTCTCCATAGTCGGTTGCCGTAGCCTGCATGGGCCCGCCGCTCATGAGCATGGTGTTCTCGTCCCCGTCCACTGTCTTGGATACCAGGTAGCCGTTCTCAATCATGGCCAGCACTTCCTCATACTTAGCAATGGTTTCGTCTACCATCTCCTGGGTCCAGGTGAACCACCCAGTGCTGGAGGTCCAGCCCCTGGAGCCGATGATGCTTTGCAGCTCCTCCTTCTCATTTTCCAGCCAGTCGGCATACTCTTCGGCTGTCCACCACTGGATGTCTGGGTCGGGATAGGCGCTTGCAAATTCTTCGTCCGTCATAGGCGTCCAGGTATTGCCCTCGTCCCAGCTATAGTAGGTGACGCCGTCAGCGTCCGTGTAGGACAGAAGGCTGTCCTTGGACTCTGTTGAATAGGTAGTTTCTGCCTCGGCTCCTGGCGGAGAAGGGCGCCCTGATTTTCAGCTTTAGCGGAGGTGGCAAAAACCGCCCCTGTCCCGCCAATCAGAACCAGCGCTGCCAGCAGCGCGGCCAGTGATGTTTTCTTTTGCTTCATCATTGCTTTTATCCTTTCTTCTAGTGAATTTTTACTGAAATGGCTGCCAGCCAGGCTCAGGCCGCTTTTCCGCTCCTCCATACCCAGAAGGGCCAGGGCGTACCCGGTTCTGGCATCCCCGCCCAGGAGTTTCAGCACCGCCTCGTCGCAGGCCAGCTCGATGTCCCGGTTGGCGAAAAGCGCCATCGCCC
>CANSKS010000014.1 GCA_947647615.1 uncultured Neglectibacter sp. | reverse complement strand
ACGCCTACCGGAAGGCACACAGTACCTTCACGCGGCTTTCATGACATGGGTGTGCCGTGCAGTCTGGGCTTTTGCGCAGTACCCAAGGCTCCCTTTACACAAGGGAGCCTTGGGCGCAGCCGTGACGGATGGATTGTGGGGCCTTGGGCGCTGCCGCGGCGGTGTATAACATAACAGGGAAACCGACCTATGACTGCGATCATAGGCCGGTTTCCTTGTTTCACGAAGCACCGGAAAAAAGGGGAGGCGCTTTTTTGCCGGTTTTTGGAGGCGGGAGGGAAGGGAAAGAAAAAAATTTGCAGTTTAGTCATGGAAAGGCTCACGCCGATATGGTACAATAAACCCCGGAACGCCAGAAATGCGCGGTCTGGAAAGATCGGTAAGGAGACAATGTATGAAAGTACTTTTTATATGTACGGGCAATACCTGCAGAAGCCCCATGGCGGAAGGGATATTCCGCAAAATGATGCTGGAGAAAGGCATGGAAGAAAAAGTGCTGTGCCAAAGCGCGGGGCTTTCCGCGGTGGAGGGCAGCCCTGTTTCGCCCCAGGCGGTGGAGGTCTGCCGGGAGATCGGCGTGGAAATTGGCGGGCATGTGGCCCGGCGGCTTACCGGAGAAGAAATTCCGGTTTGGGACTTGTACTTTACCATGTCGAAAACGCACGGCTATATTTTGGAGCAAGCCGGGGTGCCTATGCAGAAGATTTATGTGCCGAGTTATATTGAAGACCCCTTCGGCCAGAGTACGGAGGTCTACCGGCGGTGCCGCAAAAAGCTGGAAGAGGAGCTGGAAATTTTTTACCATCATGTGGCCGCCAGAATGGGAGAGTCTTTCGCGGAACTTTTGGAAGCGGGCAGGGAAGCGGCCATATGAAGATTGTTAAAATGCGAAAAGAACATACCGGGCCTTTGGCAGAGCTGGAAAGGCAATGCTTTGCCCACCCATGGAGCCAAAAAGCTTTGGAGGCCGAAGTGGATAATCCTGCCGCTTGCTTTTTCACTGCCTTGGGGGAAGAAGGCCAGGTCCTGGGTTATGGAGGCATGCACAGCGCCTGCGGGGAATTTTATATGGATAACCTGGCGGTGTTCGGCTGCTGCCGGGGGAAAGGCGTGGGCACGGCCCTGGTATCTGCCCTTTGGGAAGAAGCGCAGAGGCAAAAGGGGGAATTCCTTTCTCTGGAGGTTCGCCCTTCTAACCGGCAGGCCCTGGGGCTTTACCGGCGTCTGGGCTTTTTGGAAGAGGGCCGAAGAAAAAATTTTTACCGGGACCCCTTGGAGGACGCTCTCATTTTGACAAAGCGGGAAATTCCTTTAGATGGGCCCGGAGCTTGCTTGAAATATGCAGAAGGGAAGGCGGAAAACCATGCTCCTGTTGGGAATTGAAAGCTCCTGTGATGAAACGGCTGCCGCCGTGGTGGAAGACGGCAGAAGAGTTTTGGCCTCGGTGATCGCTTCTCAGGTGGAGGAGCATAAAATTTATGGCGGTGTGGTACCGGAAATTGCTTCCCGGCGGCACAGCGAGGCCATTGTAGGGGTGGTAGAGCAGGCCCTGGCAGAAAGCGGCAAAAGCCTTTCCCAGCTGGATGGCATTGCCGTCACCTATGCCCCCGGGTTGATCGGGGCGCTGCTGGTGGGTGTGAATTTTGCCAAGGGCCTGGCCCTTTCCACGGGGCTGCCGCTCATCCCGGTACATCACCTGCGGGGACATATCGCCTCGAATTATTTAACCCATCCCCAGTTGGAGCCGCCGTTTTTGTGCCTAGTGGTATCTGGCGGCCATTCCCATATTGTGGAGGTGCAGGACTACACCTCTCTCAGGGTGCTGGGAAAAACCAGGGATGACGCGGCGGGAGAAGCCTTCGATAAGGCCGCCAGAGCTATGGGCATTCCTTACCCCGGCGGAGTAGAGCTGGACCGCCTTGCGGAGGAAGGGGACGAAAACGCCTACTCCCTGCCCAGGCCCCGGGTGGAAGGGGCGCCCTTGGACTTCAGCTTTTCCGGCTTGAAAACGGCGGTGATCAACCTGCTGCACAATGCCAGGCAAAAGGGGCAGGAGATAAAGATTCCGGACCTTTGTGCCTCTTACCGCAAAGCGGTGGTGGAATGCCTCATAGAGAATTTTTCCAAGGCAGTCCAGGAAACCGGGGCCCGGCAGCTGGCGGCAGCCGGGGGAGTTTCTGCCAACCGGCTTTTGCGCCGTAAACTGGAAGGCTTAAGCCGGGAAACCCGGCGGGAATTGTTCCTTCCCCAGCTAAGCCTGTGCGGCGATAACGCCGCCATGATCGCTTCACAGGGATATTATGAATTTTTGGCAGGAAACACGGCAGGTATGGACCTGAACGCCTGTGCCCAGCGGTCCATTGACCTGGGATAGCCGGCCTTTGAACCTTCCAAATGTTATGATGCAAGAAAGGAAATTGTTTTTATGAAGTTTCGCTTTGTGATCGCTGCATGCTGCGCTCTGGCAGTGTTCCTGTTGGGGGCCTGTTCCAAGCAGGAGGAACCCCGGGAGGAAAGCATCCTCTCTTCCCAAAGCCGGCCGGCCGAAAGTTCGGAGGCCTTTTCGAGCCGGGAAGAGGAAAGGGAGAGTGTCTCGGCCCAAGACAGCCGGGAAGAAATGCCGTCACCGGCTGGAAAATGGTTTGTTCAGCAGAATTCCAGTGCCGAAGAGGGCTACGAGCCCACCATTCGCCTGCTGGAGGACGGCAGCTTTGAATTTTCCGCCTATTGCTACGATGGGGTGGTAGTTCTTGAGGGCACCTACCGGCAGGAAGGGGAGGATTACTGCTTTACCCCCAAAACCAGCACCGCGCCGGAAGGGGCGGTGGGAAGCAGCCTCAGTGAGTTTTGGCTGGTCCTGGGAGAAGAGGGCATGACCTATACCGGGGAGGATTTGGGCGTTACCTTCGAAGGGGCGCTCTTCCGGGAAACGGCAGAGTAAGGAGGAAAAGCCATGGTTACCGGTGCGGAAATCATCGTGAAATGCTTGGAGGCCGAAGGGGTGGAGATCGTCTTCGGTTACCCCGGCGTGGCTATTTGCCCTTTTTATGACGCCCTTTACGATTCCCCCATCCGCAATGTGCTGGTGCGGACAGAACAAAACGCCGCCCATATGGCCAGCGGATATGCCCGGGTTTCCGGCAGGCCGGGGGTATGTGTGGCCACTTCGGGTCCCGGCGCCACCAACCTGATCACGGGGATCGCCACAGCCTATATGGATTCCATTCCCCTTGTGGCCATCACCGGCCAGGTGAATTTGGAGCAGTTGGGCAGGGATGTGTTCCAGGAGGCCGATATCACCGGCGCCTGCGAATCTTTTACCAAACACAGCTATTTGGTAAAAGCGGCGGAGGACCTGCCCCGGGTTTTAAAGGAGGCTTTTCATATCGCCGCTACAGGGCGGCCGGGCCCGGTGCTCATCGATGTGCCCCAGGACATTCAAGAGCAAAGGCTGCCCGCCTTTCTTTACCCGGAAAGAGTGGAGATCCGCAGTTACAAGCCCCGCACGGCCGGCCACCCCATGCAGGTGAAACGGGCCCTGGAGGCCATTGAGACCGCCCGGCGGCCTGTAATCTGCTGCGGGGGCGGGGTGGTGCTGGCAAACGCCAGGGAAGAGCTGCTGGCGTTTGCCAAGGCCAGCGGTATCCCCGTTGTTTCCACCATGATGGGCACCGGTGTTGCGCCTATGGAAGACCCCCTTTACCTGGGCATGATCGGGAACTTTGGCAGAAGCTGCGCCAACCGGGCCATCGGCGAGGCGGACTTGATCCTGCTTTGCGGCGCCCGGGTAGGGGATAGGGCTATCTCGGCGCCCAACCAAATTGCGGAGCAGGCCAAGGTCATTCATATCGATATTGACCCGGCGGAGATCGGGAAAAACATGCGGGTAGATATTCCCATTGTAGGGGATATCAAAACCCTCCTTTCCGCTTTGGCGGAAAAGGTGGAACCCGCGAATTGTGAGGAATGGGCCCGCCAGGTCCGGCGCTATAAAAGTGAATTTGTGCCCAGGGGCGAACCTCGGGCCGATTTCGTAGAGCCCCGGGCTTTCCTGCGGGACCTTTCCGCGCAGATGGAGCCGGACGCCGTTTTGGCGGCAGATCCGGGCCAGAGCCAAATTTGGGCGGCGGTGAATTTTTCCCAGCGGGAGGGCCGTTTTCTCACCAGCGGAGGCCTGGGCACCATGGGTTACGCTTTGCCGGCGGCTTTAGGGGCAAAGCTGGCAAAACCCGGCAGGCAGGTGGTGGCGGTGTGTGGGGACGGCGCCTTTCAAATGAGCATGTGCGAGTTAGCCACCGTGCAGGCGACCCATGTTCCCCTAAAGGTGATCGTGTTCGATAACCGCAGGCTGGGCATGGTGCGGGAATACCAAAATAAAAGGTACCGCGGCAGGCACATCGGCACTCACATGGCTGGAAACCCGAATTTCGTGCTGCTGTGTAAGGCCTACGGCATTCCCTGTGCCTTGGCGGAAAACAATGAAAGGGCGAGGGAACTGGCGGCAGAAATGCTTTCCTGCAAAACGCCCTATGTGTTGGTGTGCCGGGTAGACCCGGAAACGCCTTCTCTGTGAAAGGATGTTCTCTTTATGAAATATACCCTTTCTGTGCTGGTGGAAAACCAGCCCGGTGTGCTTTCCAAGGTGGTTTCGCTGTTTTCCCGGCGGGGCTATAACATCGACAGCTTAGCGGTGGGCACCACGGAAGACCCTGCCGTTTCCCGCATGACCATAGTGGGCCAGGGGGACGACCGTATTTTGGAGCAGGTAGAAAAGCAGCTGAATAAGATGATCCCGGTGATTAAGGTGCGCTCTTTGGGGGCGGGTTCTGTCAGCGCCGAGCTTCTTTTGATAAAGGTGGGATGCGAGCCTCAGAATTTTGGAGAAATCCATCAAATCGCCACCATGATGAAGGCGGAAGTGGAGGATGTGTCCCGTTCCGCCGTGACCTTGAAGTTTGCGGGGGAACACGAAAAATGCGAAACCCTCTGCGGCCTGCTGCGTCCCTATGGCATACGGGAAATTGCCCGCACCGGCGTTATCGCCCTGGAACGGGGGACATAAAAAAACCATAAGCCTGGAAGGTTTTTCAAAGCCTATGGTTTGTCTTCGGGGTCGGTTTTATCCAGCTGGGTGGCCTTGTCGTAAAAGGTGCCTGGTGCCAGGCCGCAGGCCTTGGCGGCCTGGCGAAGGGTGAGCTCCTTGTTTTTCCAGGCCGTCTGTATTTCCTGGAAATTTTCGGGCAGAGTGGTGGAGGGCCTGCCGAACCGCACCCCCTTGGATTTGGCGGCGGCAATGCCCTCGGCCTGGCGTTGGCGTATGTTCACCCGTTCGTTTTCTGCCACAAAGGAGAGCACCTGCAGCACGATATCGCTTAAAAAGGTGCCCATCAGATCTTTGCCCCGGCGGGTGTCCAGCAGGGGCATGTCCAGCACCACAATGTCGACCTCCATTTCCTTGGTGAGAAGCCGCCATTGCTCCAAGATCTCCTCGTAGTTCCGGCCCAGACGGTCGATGCTTTTGATGTAAAGCAAATCGTTCTTTTTTAACCTTCGCAGCAGGCGGATGTATTGGGGGCGTTGGAAATCTTTTCCAGACTGTTTGTCCATGAAAATATTGGTTTGGGGGATCGACAACGCCTGCAGGGCAAGCAGCTGCCGGTCCCCATTTTGTTCCCTGGTGCTGACACGGACATACCCATAGACATTCAAACCGAATCCTCCACTTCCCCCTTGAAAAGTGAGTTCCTCTATATACTATCATAAGAAATCAGGGAATCACAGCACACATCCTGTGACAATTCGACACACAAACTGATTTTCATGTCTTTTTATTGGGCTCGTCAATTTTGCCATGGCAAATGCCCGATAAGCCAACAGGAAAGGAGCAGGAAAGGATGAAATATTTTTCCGATTTACACACTCACACCACGGCCTCCGACGGCCAGTATTCCCCAAAGGCTTTGGTGGAAAAGGCCAAGGCCGCAGGGGTGGAGTGCCTGGCCGTTACCGACCACGATACCGAAGAAGGGGCAGAGGAAGCCCTTGCCGCAGGGGAAGCCTTGGGGCTTTTGGTGCTGCGGGGCATAGAACTGGGGGCGAAAGAACACCGGTACCTGCACATTCTGGGGTATGGGTTCCAGCCCCACAGGGGAGAGCTTTCTTCCCTGTGCGAAAAGCTTCGCAAAAGCCGGGATGAGCGGAAATACCGCATTTTGGCCTTTTTGCAGGAAAAGGGCGTTCCCGTTGCCTTAGAGGCGGTAGAGGCTATGGCAGGGGGAAACGTAATTGCCAGGCCCCATTTTGCCCGAGCTATGGTGGAAGCCGGGTATGTAAAAACCACCCGGGAGGCCTTTGACCGTTATTTAGATACCGAAGAATACCAGAGGCTGGAACGGTTCAAGGCCGGAGCAAAAGAGTGTATTGCCGCCATTCACAGCGCCGGGGGAAAAGCCGTGCTGGCCCATCCTTACCAGCTGGGCCTTCCGGCGGAGGAGCTGGAGCAGGCAGTGGCCGGGCTAAAAAAGGCAGGCCTGGACGGGCTGGAGTGCTATTACCCCCGCCACACCGGGGAGCAAACAGATTTTTACCTTGGCCTGGCGAAAAAGTACCGGCTGGGGGTTACCGGCGGCAGCGATTTCCACGGGGAACGGGTAAAGCCCGAGATTGCCCTGGCGGCCTGGCCTTTGGAGCTGGACTGGCTGCTGGCGTAATTTTTTCCAGGCTGCTTGACAAACTTTCGATTTGATATTATAATGATATCAAATCGAAAAGCTGCAAGGAGGCTTTGTGAAGATGAATGAGGAGAGAATTGTAAACCGGTACGAAGAAAAGCAGGCCAAGCATTGTGGCGGGTATGCTATGCTCCTGGCAGATATTCTGCTGTTTTTGGCCAGCGTTGCCGGAATTGTGTTCGGGTGTATTTTTTTGGCCGGAGAGACAGAAATCGCTTTGGGCCTTGTTTTGCTGCTGGGAGGTATTTTACTCCTGTTGGCGGCTATTTTCCTTTTGCCGGGCTTTCGGGTGCTGAACCCCAACGAGGCGGCAGTGCTTACCTTGTTCGGCAAATATTACGGCACCATAAAAGAAGACGGCTTCTTTTGGACCAACCCTTTTTGCGCCAGTGTGAACCCCGGCTCTGAACGGACTTCCGTGTCTTTGGGGTCCGGCGGCGCCAACATCACCCTGGGAGGCGGCGCCAGCAAGGTTTCGTTAAAGGCCATGACGCTGAATAACGAAAAACAAACGGTGAACGACGAGCGGGGCAACCCCATCATCATTGGCACCATTGTGATTTGGCGGGTGGTAGATACCACAAAGGCCGTGTTCAACGTGCAGAATTACAAGACCTTCCTTTCCACGCAATGCGATTCCGCCACCCGGAACATTGCCCGCATGTACCCCTACGACCTCATGGAGGAAGACAGCGTGGGAGAAAAGACCTTGCGGGGCAGCAGCCAGGAAATCGCCGATATGATGAAGCAGGATTTGCAGGAGCGGGTGGCCATGGCGGGCCTGGAGGTGCTGGAGGTGCGCATCACCCACTTGTCCTATGCTCCCGAAATTGCCGCCGCCATGCTGCAGCGCCAGCAGGCCGAGGCCGTGGTGGCCGCCCGGAAGAAGATTGTGGAGGGTGCTGTGGGCATGGTAGAAATGGCCCTGGAGCAGCTGGACGAAAAGCGCACGGTAAACCTGGATGAGGAGCGGAAGGCGGCCATGGTGAGCAACCTGCTGGTGGTGCTTTGCGGCAATAAAGACGCCCAGCCCATTGTGAACAGCGGTTCCATTTATTAAAAAACAGTTGGGAAAAGTTATGGAGCAGAAGGAAAAAGAGAAAAAACAGATCCTCTTGCGGATCTCCCCCAGCCTATGGCAGGACCTGGCCGCCTGGGCGGAAGACGACTTCCGCTCTATCAACGGCCAAATAGAATACCTGCTCACAGAATGTGTGAAAAAACGAAAAAAGGGGAAACCAGCGGAGCCTGGCCAAAAGGAGTGACGGCCCAGGCCTTCCCCTGGCTTGCCGGAAAACCCAGGGAAGAAACAGAGAAGAGGGCGTTGTGAAAAGCAACGCCCTCTTTCTTTTTTGGGAAAAGGGCTTTTGGAGCCCGGGCATTTTCTAAAATTTTAAAACCGGAAATAGATAAAGGGGTTATAGGTAGAGCTGATGATATATAGAACACAGAGGGCGAAAAGGGCCAAATATCCCAAATCCCGCAGCAGGGAAAGGGCCAGTGTGTTTTTCCAGGGGAACCGCTGCAGCCCTTTTTTGAAAACGGGAAACAGGAAGCAAAGGCCCAAGGGCAGGTAGAACATTGCCTGGAGCAAGGAGGAGCTTCTGGTGAGGATTTGCATCCACTGGGTGGGCTGGAAGGAAAACATGACCTGTAAGGCCCCAAAAAGCTGGGGGAGCTCTGTAAAATTGAAAAGCACCCACCCCAGCAGCACTAAGAAAAAGGCGTAACACCACTGCAGGGCCTTGGGGAGCTTTTCCAAAAGCCTCCCCCATACAAACTTTTCCAGCAGCAAGAGCACGCCGTAGTAAAGGCCCCATAAAAGAAAATTCCACTGGGCGCCGTGCCAAAAGCCGGTAAGCCCCCAAACAAGGAGCAGGTTGCGGGCCTGCTTCCATTTTCCCACCCGGTTTCCTCCCAGGGGAATATAAATGTAATCCCGGAACCAGGTGGAAAGGGAGATGTGCCACCTGCGCCAAAAATCGGTGATAGAAAGGGCAAGGTAGGGGTAGTTAAAGTTTTCCAGGAACTGGAAGCCAAAGATTTTTCCAAGGCCAATGGCCATGTCGCTGTACCCGGAAAAGTCAAAATAGATCTGCATGGCATAGGCCAGAGCGGCCAGCCAATAAAAGGCCGTGCCGTAAACAGAGGAATCTCCGCTGTAAACGGTGGTGGCCACAAGGGCGATGTTGTTGGCCAGGATCACCTTTTTTGCCAGGCCTACGGTAAACCGGCGAAAACCGGAAACCACCCCTTCCCAAGATTCCTGCCGCCGGGAAAGGGCTTCTTCTATGGTTTGGTACCGCACAATGGGCCCGGCGATGAGCTGGGGGAAAAAGCTGACATACAGGGTGAGGGAAAGGTAGTTCTTCTGTACCTCAATTTCCCCGCGGTACAGATCGATCACATAAGAGAGGATTTGAAAGGTGTAAAAGCTGATGCCGATGGGCAGGGCGATATCCTGCAGGGAAAAGCTTTTGGAAAACAGCCGGGAAAGGTTTTCTGCCAGAAAATTGAAGTATTTGAAATAGACCAGGTTCAGCACCAGCAAAGCCACAGTGACGGTGAAGACGCATTTTTTTGCCCTCCTTTTTTCCCGCAGCCGGTGGAGGAGCAGGCCTCCCAGGTAAGCGATGCCGGAGGCCAGAAGCATCAAAAAAATGTGCCGGGGTTCGCCCCAGGAATAGAAGCACAGGGAAAAAACAAGAAGCACCATGTTGCGGTAGGTCCTGTTTTTCCACAGAAAATAGAAGACCATCACAAGGGGCAAAAACCCGTAAAGAAACGTCAAGCTGCTAAAAACCAAAGGTCAGCCCTCCAATAAGAAATCCGGTAAAAAACAATTTTCGATGTCGACCACAAGGAGCACCTTGGTAATTTGGTGCTCCTTCACATACTGGGAAAAACAGAAGGGCTTCCCAAGGCTGTGCTCGTAATAGCGCAGGTCTACCGCGCAGGTTTTTCCAAAGTGAGAGGCCAAGAGCTTTAACAGGGCGTTATCGTAAGAATCGCCCAAGACCAGCAGGTTTTCTTTTTCCGGGCTTTGGGTGTCGAGAATGGTTTCGCCGTAATCGCCGCCGTAGAAGTTCCCATAGTTAATAGGCGCTGTTGCCGTGCCGGAAAAGTAGGCTTCCTGGCTTCCGTAATCGCTCCCGGGGGCGCCGTTGATGGTCACCGTCATGTTGGGAAAGGAAAACCGGAAGGCAAAAAACTCGTCGAAAAAGATTTCGGTGCCCACCGTACTGGCCTTGGAACCGGAAAAGCTTTGGTGCAGGTCCACCTCCTCCAGAACCGGGAGCAGCTCCTCTTCCGGAACGCCCAAAAGCCCGGCCACCTGTTGGTAGCCCAAATAGGAGCCCTTATGGTTCCAGTGATGGTCGGTTTTAAAAAACCACTGGGAAAACTCTTCAAAGCTGTTTACCTCAAAGCAGGCGGTACGGTTTTGGGGCAAGTCCAGCTGTTCCTGGAAAAACGGGAACAACCGGCTCTTTTCCCCGGTTTCAAAATTGATGTCCGTATCTTTTTCTACATAATAGAGGTAAAATTCCAGCTCCGGGTATTTGGAAAAGTATTCGTTGTAATTGGCGGCCTTTTCCCGCAGCCCCTCTTCGAACTGGGACAGGGAGCGGGGGGAATAAAGCAGGTATTCCCAGTTAAAAACCTCCATGTTTAAAAAATGGACATAACGGCCGGGAGTTTCTCCCAGGAGGCCTCGCAGGCAGCTGTAAAGCAGGGAAGAGGAAATGTTATTGTAAAGCTTTTTGGCGCTGGAGGCAAAATTGACCTGGTCCAGCAGGGCGTCTTCTACGCCGTTCTGGAAGCTGGTGTCCAAATAGGCAGAAGGAGTAAAGGGAGGGACTTGGTTCGCCAGGCGGTTTTCGTAGTAGTTTGTGGTTTTTGGAAAAAAGAGGGTTCTCCCAAGCCCAACTAACAATACCGCCAGAAGGAGGAGGACACAGGCCCGGCTGAATATTTCCCTTTTCACAGAACGCTTTCCACCTTTCCAAAAAGAATGTGTTTTTTAAGTATAACACAGGGAACCTTCCTTGTAAACACTGGGGCCAAGGGGGAAATTACAGCTCTATTTCTAAAAGCTGTTGGACGGCTCTCTTTCCGCCGACGGCGTTGCCGCTGTTAACAGCAGCTTCTCTGACCTGCCCGCAGTAGGCCAGACCCTGGGCACCGACACAGTGCTCCATAAGGATGCCGGCACTGTGGCTTCCAAGACCATCTTCTCCGTTGAACTGCACAACCAGGGCTTTGCCAATGCTACCGGCACTGGTTTGAAGATCAAAATTGGCGACGACGAGTTCACCTATCAGGCCGGTGCGGGCACAGTTGCCGCAGGCACCAAAATGTCTGCCTCTGACATCGTTAAGGCTTTTAAGGACGGTAAATTTAAGGATGCTGACGGCAACGCTATGACCGCAGGCAAGGCCACCATCGGCGGCGTAGAGTTTACCTTGAGCGGCACTGGTTCCACCTTAACCTTCACCCAGACCAACGCAGCGGACGCCATTGTCAAGGGTGACATGAAAGTAGAGATCACCGGCTTGAAGGGCGGTAAGGCTGCTGTGGCTTCCGCTGCTGCTGTGAACGCTGTATATGAGGCCAAGAACCTAGCTGTGACCTATGAAGGGAATCTGACTGCTGGTAGCAAATATACCCTGAAGATCGGCGGTGTGGCGGTTGCTTCTGTTACACTTACTGCCAGCACTGCTGCGGGTGCGACTGCTGCAAAAGCCGCGGTAGATGCAGCAACTAAGAACGCACCCGCTCTCACGGGATATACCGGAGGGATTGCCGCCGGAACACAGGCTGGTACGTTCACCATCACCTATACTAAGACTACCGCTGGTGCTGTGGCCACCGCGCCAACTGTAGCAGGCTTAACGCTCACTGAGAAAACCGCAGGCAAAGACGCTGTTACTGCTGCCGACGCTGTAGATGCCACCACTGCCGACGACAGCTTTGTGCAGGCAGATTACAACGTGTCTACCACCAACATTCAGACGAAGGGAGATGCAGCCAACGACGCCCGTCTGGCCAGCACCCGCGTCACCGTGACCAAAGACATGATCGCGGAAGGCAATTCCATCCGCATTGGCAAAGACACCTATACCTTTGCCAAGGAGACCGGCACCGGCAAGGTGGATCTGACCGGCTTAGACGAGAACAGCGACACCTATATCTCCGATGTTCTCGAGCGCCTGACTAAGGCCGCTGTTGGCAATACCATCTACACCGTAGGTCATGATGGCGGCGACACCTTCACTGTTACCGAAAAGGCAACCCGTGCTACCGGTTACTACACCGCCGGCAAGACCTTCGATAACAAGAACGATTTCGACCTGCGCACCGAAGAGGGCATTAAGGCTTCTCTGGGTTATTCTACTCCTGCTAAGGCTGGCAACGGCGGCTTGACCCTGCAGATCGGCGATACCTCCGACCCGTACAACCAGCTGAAGGTCTCTATTGGCGACATTCACTGCGCCGCTTTGAAGATTGATGCCATTGACATTGGCACTCAGGCTGGAGCCGCTGCCGCAGTAAATACCATTAAGACAGCTATCAACACGGTTTCCTCCATTCGCGGTACCTTGGGCGCTACCCAGAACCGTTTGGACCACACCGCCAACAACTTGAGCGTCATGGCCGAGAATATCACCGACGCCGAGTCTTCCATCCGCGATACCGATATCGCCCAGGAAATGATGGCCTACACCAAGAACAACATCCTCATCCAGTCCGCCCAAGCCATGCTGGCCCAGGCGAACCAGGTTCCCCAGGGTGTATTACAGCTCCTCCAGTAATTATAGAAGCTAAGAATGCTGTAGTGGCTGCTTAACCTGGGCCAGCATGGCCGGGGTCCCCGCGGGAACGAAGTTCCTGTGGGGAGAGGAGGAACCGCCCGTAAAACGAAGCCGGGCTTTGCGCAAGCAAGGCCCAGCGAGTTCCCAAGGGCGCGTTCCGACGAGGCCCAGGCGAACCAGGTTCCCCAGGGTGTATTACAGCTCCTCCAGTAATTGATGAGCTTCCAAATACTGCTGTAGCTGCCTAGCTTGGGCCAGCATGGCTGGGGTCCCCACAGGAACGAAGTTCCTGTGGGGAGAGAACGAGGCCCAGGCGAACCAGGTGCCTCAAGGCGTGTTGCAGCTCCTCCAGTAAGCTCATCAAATTTTACGACCCAAAGCACACAATTTTACGGGGGCCGGGCACAGTGCCCGGCTCCTTTCCATTTTACCCAGGAAGAAAGGAACCCAACCTTATGACTTCCCTAGAAATCGCCCGCAGCTTGGCGGGCCTGAACCAAACAGAAGATGCCCTAAAGGCCTACAGTCTGGCCGTTCACCAGGAAGAAGGGCCGGAAGAAAAATTGGAAGCGGCCCTTTATATTCTGCAAAATAACGGAGATTACCGTATATCCTATACCACCTTTTTAGAGCTTTACCGCCAGGGCTTTTGCAGGGAAGACATGCTTTCCCTTGTGACCCAGGCCTTTTACGAACCCAACGCGCAGCTTTTGAAAAACCGGTATGAACGGAATTGCAAGCGTTTGGAGCAGTACCCCTATTTGTTCCGGAAGGATTTTCCTGATTTTGAAGACCTTCCCATCCGGTTTTTCCCTTATGACGACCACCATGGTTACCTTCCGTTCCATGTGGCGGAGGGCCGGTTTGAAGAATTCGTGAATGTACGGGATACGATAATCAGCCGCAATTTCTTCCGAGATTTAGAAAAGCCCATACTGGCAAAGGATGTATTCTCCCAGTATGAACTGGAATATCTCAACGACAACGTGAGAAGAAGTGAAGATGTTGGCCGGGAAAACCATGTTTACCTGCACTATACCAACTGGGAAACCTTTTGCGCGTGGCTTCAGGTGCTGAATGTGAAGCCTTTCCTGGAAAATGACAAAGTGGTATTTCTCATAGAGGACGAGCTTTCCCAGTATCCTATCGATTTTAAGGAGCGTTTTGGCATTGATTACAGCCAGTTCCCGGTTCGGCCGGTGGCACTCAGCGAATATAACCGGCTTATTTGGCACACCCAGCTTTCCAGCCATAATGGCGGTGACTTTTTCAACGAAATATTCGACGCCCACCCCAACCTGGTAGCGCTGCCATCCGTCATGCTGTCCAGCGTGGGTGAGGTGGTGGAAAAACTAAAGTCAGATTTGAAAAAAGCGGGGAACCTACAAAACGCGATTAAGATGTTTGTGGATTGGAATCCCCGGCTGGTGGCGGAGCTCTACAGTATGCGTGATCCCAGCGACAAGGACTATTTTGTGGCCATATACCTGAACCAGAGGGGCGGGACGACACATACAGACAAGGCCGCGCGGATTGTCCCCGCGCTGTTTTTCCAGCCTCACTTTCACAACATCATCTATAACCTGCATGTAGACCGGGCTGGCCGGGCCGTGCTGCATTCGGAAGAGCACGACAACGTGCGCAGCTCCCCGATCTTCCAAGGGTTTAAGTATATCAAAACCTTCACTCCCATGCGCCGGCCCACCACCAGCCACGGGGCGTCTATGCGTTTTATGTATAAAAGTGCTACAGAGCAGGAGGATGGGAAGAGCCTTCTCATGCGAAACGTGGTGATAGACAGGGTACTGAACCGCAGCTTCATGTTAGACCCTGAAGACCGCCTTTACCACGACAGTATTTTAGTTCGTTTTGAAGACGGCAAATTGAACCCCAAGGCCACCTTTACCGCGCTGGCGGCGTTTTTAGATTTGCCCTACACGGAGAGCCTGACCTACTGCTCCGAAGACGGAAAAACCGACCCAACGCAGACTGTTTACGGCATAAAGAACGCTGTGGGATTTGACACGGCTACGGTTTACCGGACCTACGACGAGTATGTCAACGACAGTGAGCGAAAATACATTGAATATTTTATGCGCGACGTGTATGCCTTCTATGGCTACGATTTTCATTATTATGACGGCGAAGAGATGGATAAGGAAAAAATCATGGGGCTGATAGAGGATTTCACAACCTTAGACCGCTATGTGCGGGAGACTTGGAAGAACGTATATAGCACAGTAGAAGTGCAGCGCAATGGCCAGGAGGCTTCCCAGGAAGAGACGGAATGGATTCGCCAGGAAATGCTGGAGAAACGTTTGAAGGAATACCATGAAAACCGGGTTGAGGTCACCAATATTTTAATGCGCGGCCTGCGTTTTGTGAACGAAAACGGCCAGCCCCTGCAAATGATGCCTAAGCTGCAGTTAGACCCGGATCTCTTGGAACAGCCCCTATACCACTGACGGCAGAAAGGATAAACAAATGGAAAAAGGTACTGTATATTTCTTCACCGGCCTTTCCGGCGCAGGCAAAACCACCATTGGAGGGCTGTTTTACCGGCGCTTGAAAGAAACAAAGTCGAATGTTGCTTTGTTTGACGGCGACCAAATACGAACGGTGTTTTGCGAAGACATTGGATATTCCGATGAAGACCGCATGAAAGGGGCCAAACGTGCCTTTCGGCTGTGCAAGCTGTTGGCAGACCAGGGCATTGATGTGGTGATTTGTAGTATTTCCATGTATTCCCGGGTACGTGAGTGGAACCGGGAACACATTGAAAATTATAAAGAGATCTATGTAAAGGCCAGCAAGGAAACGCTGCTGAAACGAAACCAAAAAGGGCTATATACCTCTGGGAAAAATGTGGTTGGGTTGGATTTGCCCTTCGATGAACCACAAGCGCCGGATATTGTAATTGAAAACGATGGAAGTGAATTTCCCGAGGCTATTGTAGAGTGGCTATTGGGAGCCGGAAAATAGAAACAAGGGGTGAAAAGGGTGAATGTGGTAGTTCTATTGGCAGGTGGCACCGGGCAGCGGCTTGGCGCGGGAATTCCAAAGCAGTTTGTAGAAGTATTTGGGAAACCCCTAATGGTTTACGCTTTGGAAATTTATGAAAAATCCCCGCTTATTGACGCTATTGAGGTTGTTTGTGTTCCCGAATACATAGAGGCGGTAAAAAAATACACAGAAGAATATGGAATTTCAAAATTGAAATGGGTGGTTCCCGGAGGCGATAGCTGCCAAGAATCTGCACGCAACGGCATTTTTCAACTGGAGGGAATTTGCCGTGATGAGGATATTCTAATGTTCAATATGAGCACCAGCGTTTTTGTAAGTGAAGAGATTATGGAAGATTCTTTCCGAGTGTGCCGGGAGCATGGCAATGCTTTTGCAGCGATGCAGTGTATTTATAATAATGCAGAGACCTTTGACGGGCTAAGGTCCGGAAACATTCATTTTAAAGAGACTCATAGAACCTTGAACCTGCCTTGGACAGCGCCCTTCGGTACTTTTGACAGGCTATTCCGAAAAGCCGATAAAGAAGGTATTGAAATGTCGGCGGCGTCTTATGTACCCACCTTGTTTTTAGCCATGGGTGAAACGCTGTATTTATCGAAAGACACGCCAAAAAACAAGCTGCATGTTTCCACGCAAGACGATCTGGACATTATTACCGCATGCTTAGCATGGGAAAGGAAGTTATAATATGGCTGCATATTTGATGGGAATTGATGAGGGCACTACAGGTTGTAAAGCCTGTCTTTTTACAGAAAAAGGGGAATTGGTGGCTTCCTCAGCTAGAGAGTATCCCAGCTATTACCCCCATCCCGGTTGGGTAGAGCAAAAGATAGAAGAGATTAGGGACTGTGTGTTCAGCGCATGTAAGGAGACCATAGAGAAATCGAAAGTGGACCCCAAAGATATTTTGGGGATCAGTCATTCAAACCAGGGAATTACCATGGTACTTTTGGATGAAAACGAAAAACCAGTAATGGAGAACACCATTGGCTGGCAGGATTTGCGCTATGTAGATATGCTGCCAGAGCTTGAATCTGAATTGGATTTAGAGGAATATTGGAAGCTCAGCGGTATGAAATTTGGCACATATAACATTCCGGTTCTGCGATGGCTCCAAAAAAATCGGCCGGAGGTTTGGAAAAAAGTGCGACGTATTTGTTCCCACCAAGATTATTTCCTGCGGCAGTATGGAGCAGAGGGGTTCTACATCGACGAAGGCTGCACAAACTTTTTGAGTATGGCCCGTGTGGAAGACAACGAATGGGATAAACGGTTAATGGATGTTTATCATGTAAAAGAAGACATGCTTCCTAAGGTTTGCCACACACCCGGAACGGTGGTGGGCCATGTGACAGAAACTGTGGCCGAAAAAACGGGGTTGCCCGTAGGCTGTAAGGTGTGCCTGGGTGGGCTTGATACAAACTGTAATTCTTTGGGAGCCGGAGCCAAAGACGCAGGAACTCAAGTCCTAATCATGGGGACGGCGGGAGTTTCCCTACTGGTTGCAGAAAAAAAGACCTTCGACCCTAATGGGAGGATTACCGTAAGAAGTAACCCAGGTCTGGGAAACTGGCAGTTCTATATTATGACAAATACCGGTGCTTCCGCATTCCGGTGGTTCCGTGACGAAATTTGCGCAATGGAAGTAGCCACTGGTAATTTAATGGGAGTAGACCCCTACGACATCATCACGGCTACAGCCTCCAACAGCAAACCGGGGGCCAACGGGGTCACGGCCCTTACCTGTATGCAGGGGTCACATACTCGGAAAAAGAACGAGAAAGCCAGGGGAACATTTTTAGGAATTAACTTGGGGACGAAGAAGGCAGATATCGCTGAGGCAATTTTGGAGGGGATCTGCTTTGAAATGAAAGATATTTTTGCCATGAACGAGGAGCTTTCCGGTAACATCAAAAATATTCGGCTGTGCGGCGGTGTTACAAAAAGCCCCTTGTGGTGCCAAATGTTTGCCGATATTTTGCAAAGGCCCGTAGAGCTTACGGCGGTGTCGGAGTTGGGATGTTTGGGTGCTGCAATGTGCGCCGGAGTAGGGGCAGGGTTGTATTCCAATGTATCGGAGGCCATTGAAAAGTGTGTTTTTGTCAGCAAAACATATGAACCTATCCCCGAAAATGTGGAGGCATATCAAAAAGCTTTTCGCCGTTGGGAATATTGTTACAAAATTGCTAATGATCAATTATACCAATAAGTAAGCGCAAAAAAGAAGCATCGCAAAACAAACTGTTTTGCGATGCTTCTTCAAATCACTACATCTGTCCCAACCGCGGCTCTTTCTCCAGCCCCCTCTAAGAGGAACACAGGGCAGCGGGGAGAGGTGGCATCCAACGTGCGTGGGGCCACAGAGGGAGACTTTTTCCGCGCAGGTTATTTCCCGTGAAGTTTTTGTAGATTCCCGAATATTTTTATGGTATACTGTAACAAAGATGTGGCAGCCGGCCTTTCGGGCGTTTTTCGCCCGACTTTTCTTTTATGGTCCACCGTGTTTCGCCACTTCGGTTTTGAGGGGGATGAGCATATGAAAATTGGGTTCGATAACGAAAAGTACCTGCAAACACAGTCGCGGGAAATCCGGGAGAGAATTTCCCGGTTCGGCGGGAAGCTGTACCTGGAATTCGGCGGGAAGCTGTTCGACGACTACCACGCTTCCCGGGTGCTTCCCGGTTTCCAGCCGGACAGTAAGATCAACATGCTGCGCCAGCTGGGGGACCAGGCGGAGATCGTTATTGTGATCAATGCCTCCGACATTGAAAAGAACAAGGTGCGGGGCGACTTGGGTATTACCTACGATGCCGACGTGCTCCGGCTGATCGACGCTTTCCGGGAAATCGGCCTGTATGTGGGCAGTGTGGTGCTGGCTCAATATAACGCCCAGGCCGCCGCGGAAGCCTTCCAGAACCGGCTGGAAGCCCTGGGGGTCAAGGTGTACCGCCACTACACCATTCCCGGCTACCCCTCCAACATCCCCTTCATCGTCAGCGACGAAGGCTTTGGGAAAAACGAATATATCGTCACCTCCCGTTCCCTGGTAGTGGTGACGGCTCCCGGCCCGGGCAGCGGGAAAATGGCCACCTGCCTGAGCCAGCTCTACCACGAATATAAGCGGGGGGTGAAGGCGGGCTACGCCAAATTCGAGACCTTCCCCATTTGGAACCTGCCCTTAAAGCATCCGGTGAACCTGGCCTATGAGGCCGCCACCGCAGACCTGAGCGATGTGAATATGATAGATCCGTTCCACCTGGAGGCCTACGATATTACCGCCGTAAACTACAACCGGGATGTAGAGGTATTCCCGGTGCTCAATGCCATATTCGAAAAAATTGCCGGTGCCTCTCCCTACCGCTCTCCTACCGATATGGGGGTAAATATGGCGGGGGATTGCATTATTGATGACGAAGTCTGCCGGGAAGCGGCCCGGCAGGAGATCATCCGCCGGTACTACAACGCCATGTGCGAGCAGCGCCAGGGTGCTCCCATGGCCGAGGACGAGGTTTATAAGTTACAGCTGCTCATGAACCAGGCAGAGCTTTCCCCGGAGAACCGGCCTGTGATCCTCAGCGCCCTGGAACGCGGGGAACAAACCGGCTTACCTGCCGCAGCCATTCAGCTTGCCGACGGGCGTGTTATCACCGGGAAAACCTCTTCCTTGCTGGGGGCTTCTGCCGCAGTGCTGCTCAATGCTTTAAAGGCTCTGGGAGGGATTCAAAAGGATATTCACCTCATTTCTCCCATTGTCATTGAACCCATTCAAAACCTGAAAACCAAGCACCTTGGCAACCGGAATCCCCGGCTGCATACCGACGAAATCCTGGTGGCCCTTTCTATTAGCGCCGCCACCAATCCCACCGCCGAGCTGGCCCTGCGCCAGCTGCCCAAGCTGCGGGGCTGCGACGCTCATTCCACGGTGATCCTCTCTCGGGTAGATGAAGAAACTTTCCGAAAGCTGGGCTTGAATCTCACCTGTGAGCCCCAGTACCAAAGCAAAAAGCTGTACCACAAATAAAGGGAGGCCGCGCTTACGAAAATGTTGTACGGCGCAGTGAAATTCGTTGGCAAACCGGGGAAAAGTACAACAAGGTGAAGCAGGCCGGAAAGGTTATAACCTGGAGTTTGCCGCAATAACTTAAGAAGGGGCCAAAACACCAAATCGCTTTGCGCAGTAAAGGGGGAGCTCTCATGAAAGTATTTGAAAAGATTACAGATCTCATTGGCAGGACGCCGCTTCTGAGGCTGGGCAATTACATGGAAGCCATGGGCCTGGAAGCGGAGGTTTACGGGAAGCTGGAATATTTTAACCCTGCAGGCAGTGCCAAGGACCGCATTGCCAAGGCTATGATAGAGGACGCGGAAGAGAAGGGGCTTTTGCGGCCGGGGGCTCTGCTCATAGAGCCTACCAGCGGCAATACCGGCATAGGCCTGGCAGCGGTAGCTGCCGCCAGGGGCTACCGGGTAGTCCTGACCATGCCGGACACCATGAGCGTGGAGCGGCGAAACCTGTTAAAAGCCTACGGCGCGGAAATTGTGCTCACCGAGGGGGCCAAAGGCATGGCCGGAGCCATTGAAAAGGCCCGGGAGCTGGCTGCGGAAACTCCGGGCAGCTTTATTCCAAGCCAGTTTGAAAACCCCCAGAACCCCGCCGCCCACCGGGCTTCCACCGGCCCGGAAATATGGGAAGATACCGACGGCCGGGTAGATATTTTTGTGGCCGGTGTGGGCACCGGAGGAACCATTTCCGGTGTGGGAGAATATCTCAAGGAGAAAAATCCCAAGGTACAGGTGGCAGCGGTGGAGCCTGCCTCTTCCCCGGTGCTTTCGGGAGGCCGGGCAGGCCCTCACGGCCTTCAAGGCATTGGCGCCGGCTTCGTGCCCTCCACCCTCAATAGGGATGTTTGTGACGAGGTCATTGCCGTAAAGGACCAGGAGGCCTACGAAACAGGCCGTTTCCTGGCCAGAAGGGAAGGGGTGCTGGTGGGAATTTCTTCCGGCGCGGCGGTATTCGCAGCCGCAGAGCTTGCCAGGCGGCCGGAAAACAAGGGAAAGCTTATTGTAGCCCTTCTGCCCGACACGGGGGAGCGCTACCTTTCCACGCCCATGTTTGCGGAGTAAAAATTTAGGCTCCGGTGTTCCTTGCGCTTTAAAAAGAGCCGCACAGCGGCCGGAAAACAGAAAGAGACAAACCGCCAAGGCGGAAGAAGGGAGTTCGAAGGGGATGAAAAAAATTAGGATGGCCTCGCCCTTGTACATTTTGCGGGACCAGTGTGAGCAGAACCTGGCCGCGGTGTTAAAAAGGCTGGCGGAATTGGGCTTTGAGGGGATTGAATTTCTGGGATTTTTCGGGCACAGCGCCCAAGAGGTAAGGGAAATGCTTCGGGAAAACGGCCTTGCGGCCTTGGGAAACCACGTCCCCTTTCGGGAGCTAACGGAAGATGCCGAGGGCGTCTTAAGCTTCCACCAGGCTGTGGGCTGCTCTTACCTTACGGTTTCGGAGCTGCCCCTGGAAGATTTCACGGCAGTTTCCGCGGAAATTGACAGTTTGGCCCAAAAGGCCGCTGGAAAGGGCATAAAGCTGCTGTACCATAACCACGACCAGGAGCTCTTGGAAAAAACCGGCGGGAAAGAAAACCTGGCCTATATTTTAGACGGCACAAAGCCGGAATCTCTTTCTTTTGAGCCCGATTTAGGCTGGATGGAGATCGGCGGCGGGAGCTGCGCGGAGTACCTGACAAAATATGCGGACCGCTGCCCTGTGATCCACTTGAAAGATTACTACGCCTCCGATAACGGTAAGCTGGGCCGGGTACGGGAATTCCTTCCAGCCAGAGGCACAGCGGAACAGGGGTTTTTTGAATTCCGGCCTACGGGTTACGGGGTGCTGAACCTTCCCAAGCTGATGCCCCTGTGCCTTCGGTGCAGCCCGGAATGGTTTGTGATCGACCACGACCTGGCCTATGAGCGGGACAGCTTTGAAGATTTAAAGCTCAGCTTGGATTATGCCCGGGGGCTGCTTGCCATGCAGCCGTGAAAGCATAAGAAAAGCGGTTATCCCATGAAAAAGAAACCGACCAATGCGGCAACACCTACGATTTTGGCTTTGGCCTCAACTGGAGCGGCCCCATTCGGGACCAACGGAACAAAGCGTACCACAAGTAATTCGGAGCTTGGAAAGGCGCGTGTTAAGCTGTGTGGCGGAGCGGGAGGGCGCGGCGCTGGGTTATGCCTATGCCGGGCCCTTCCACCAAAGGGCGGCCTACAGCCGCTGCTGTGAGCTGAGCATTTACCTGTCTCCCGCCGCTCAGAAGCAGGGCCTGGGACGGAGGCTGTACGAAGCCCTGGAAGCCCGGCTCCGGGACATGGGCTTTTTGAACCTGTACGCCTGCATTGGCTACCCGGAGGAGGAAGATGAGTACCTCACTCGGAACAGCGCGGAATTCCATGCCCATTTGGGCTTTCGGAAGGTGGGGGAATTCCACCTGTGCGGCTATAAATTCGGCCGCTGGTACCATATGATCTGGATGGAAAAGCTGGTGGGGGAGCACAATTCGTCCTTTTCTAAAATTTACTGAATACCCACTGGGGAACGCGCATAAAGCTTAGAGGAATATTTGACATTAAGGCTGGGAAAGAGTATGATGAAGAGCAGTTTAAAGCGGGAGAAAGGCGGGGCGGTGCTGTGAAATTATTAAAGCTTTTGGCTTCCTTGGGAATTTCAGAGGGATTCCGGGAAGAGGAGATTGGCGATATTGTATATGACTCCCGCAGGGCAAAGCCGGGCAGCCTGTTTGTGTGCATTCGGGGTTCCGCCTCCGACGGGCACAGGTACGCGGAGGCCGCGGTCCGGGCCGGAGCCGTTGCGGTGGTGGCCGAAGAGCCGGTAGAGGCCCCCGGCGCCCAGGTGGTGACAGTGGAAGACACCCGTAAGGCCCTGGCCCTGCTGAGCGCCGCCTATTTTGGAAAACCGGCCCAGGGAGATATCAAGGTGATTGGCGTTACCGGCACCAAGGGGAAAACCACCACGGCCTATATGCTGCGGGCCATGCTGGAAGCGGCGGGGCACAAAACCGGGGTTATGGGCACCATTGGCGTGCTCATTGGGGAAGAGTCCACGCCTCTGGACAACACCACCCCCATCAGCTATGAGGTGCAGAAATACCTGCGGGCTATGGCGGACGCGGGCTGTGAGTACTGCGTGATGGAGGCCTCTTCCATTGGCTTGAAGGATTACCGGGTTTACGGTTTTCCCTTTGAGGTAGGTGTGTTCACCAATTTTTCCGAGGACCATATCGGCGGGGTGGAGCACAAGGACATGCAGGAATATTTGGAAAGCAAAGCCAGGCTTTTTTCTCTTTGCAAAACCGGCGTGGTCAACGGGGACGACCCAAACCTTCCGGGGCTTTTGGCACAAAGCACCTGTGAGGTAAAAACCTATGGCTTTGGGGCTGGGGTGTGGCTGCAGGGGAAAGACTGCCGCCACTTGACAAGGCCCGGCCTTTTGGGCATTGCCTTTGAAACCCATGGGGCTCTTTCCGCCACCATAGAGGTGGGCATTCCCGGCAGGTTCAACGCCTATAACGCCCTGGCCGCCATAGGCTGCTGCCAAGTGCTGGGCATTCCCTTGGAGGCCATGCAAAAGGGCCTTCGTGAGGTGAAGGTGAAGGGAAGGGTAGAGCCCGTACCGGTTCCGGGGAATTTCACCCTGCTTTTAGATTACGCCCACAATGCCTTGAGCATGGAAAGCCTGCTTACCACCCTGCGGGAATACCATCCCAAACGGCTGATCTGCCTGTTTGGCGCAGGGGGGAACCGGCCCAAGGTGCGCCGCTATGAAATGGGGGAGGTAAGCGGAAGGCTGGCAGATCTTTCCGTGATTACGGCCGATAATTCCCGTTTCGAAAATGTGATGGATATCATAGAAGATATTAAAACCGGCATGAAAAAGACCGACGGGGAATATTTGGTGATCCCCGACCGGCGGGAGGCCATTCGCTGGTGTTTGAAAAACGCCGGGGAAGGGGATATTGTGGTGCTGGCCGGAAAGGGCCACGAGGATTACCAGGAAATAGAAGGGAAGAAATATCCCTTTGACGAACGGGTGGTCATCAAGGAGCTTTTAGAGGAGATGGCCTGAACGGCCCCCCTTTAGCCCTTGCCGTTCCCGCCCCAAGCCCCGCTTTGGCAAATTTTATTGCGGGAAGCGGCTCCAAATCTCGCTCTCCTTGGCCCCGTCGTTGCGCGAGGGAATTTAAAAACTGGCGTTTTTAAAATTACCTTTTTGGGGCTGCCGCCCCAAGCCCTGCTTGGGCAAATTTAATAGAGGGTAGCTGCCCCAAAAGCGGGGGTAGTAAGGAGAAGACGAAAGCGGGGGTCCGCTTTCGTCTACGAAATTCACCTTGCGGTGAATTTTATTGAGGAAAGCTTTCCTTGTTTTTCTTAGAAAGAGCCGGGGAAAAGCAAAGCGCCCCGGCCCGCTGTAGCAAACAGCTTTTTATTTTATGACAGGAAGCAGATGGTCTTTTATGCGCTTGAAAATTTCGGAAATTGCAGAGGCCGCGGGGGGGAAGCTCCTTTGCGGTGATCCGGAAACGGTAATTACCTCCTTTTCTACCGACAGCCGGGCGGTAAAGCCCGGGGCGATGTTTGTGCCCATTCGGGGGGAAAAGACAGACGCCCACCAGTACATAGACGCTGTGTTTGAGGCAGGGGGCTCCGCCGCCTTTACCGACCACGAAATTCCACTGCGTGACCAGCCTTTGGTGCTGGTAAGCGATTGCCGCCTGGCCTTACAGAAGGCCGCGGCCTGTTACCGGAGCCAGTTTTCCCTGCCTGTTGTAGGAGTGACCGGCAGCGTGGGAAAAACTACCTCCAAGGAGATGATTGCCCAGGCTCTTTCTTCCCGGTTCCGGGTGATGAAAACCGCCGGGAACCAGAACAGCCAGGTGGGCGTTCCCCTTACCGTGTGCGGCCTTCGGAAAGAGCACACCGCCGCAGTAGTGGAAATGGGCGTGAGTATGCCGGGGGAAATGGCCAGAATTGCGGCGGTGGTCAAGCCCACTTGCGCGGTGATGACCAACATTGGCGTTTCCCACCTGGAATATTTAAAGACCAGGGAAAACATCATGGCAGAAAAGCTCCATATTGCCGATTATTTAGGGGAAGATGGCGTGCTGTTCGTCAATGGGGATGACGACCTGCTGCCCGGCTTAAAAGAGACCTGCCGCCATAAAGTGGTTACCTTTGGCTTAGGCCCCCTTTGCGATTGGCGGGCGGTTGAGCTGAACCAGACAGAAAAGGGCACCTTTTTTATTTGCCGGTCCAAGCTGGGAGAGGAAACCGGAATTTTCGTGCCTGCCCCGGGTTTGCACAATGTACGCAATGCCCTGGCCGCCGTGGCGGTGGCCAGGCATTTGGGGGAATCCCTGGAAGAGGCTGCCAGGGCCATTGAAGCCTATAAGCCCCCGGCCATGCGCCAGGAGATTTCCCAGGTGGGCGGCCTGACCATCATAGACGACAGCTATAACGCCAGCCCCGATTCCATGAAGGGGGCCCTGGATATTCTGGCGGGCTTGAAGCTGCCCGGGAAAAGGGTGGCAGTGCTGGCCGATATGCTGGAGCTGGGGAAGCAGGCCCAAGCGGCCCATTTGGAAGTGGGCCGGTACGCCAGGGAAAAGGGCGTAGATTTGCTGGCGGCCATAGGTCCCTTGTCCAAGGAGATTGCCGCGGGCTTTGGGGAAGGGGCCCGGTGGTTCCCCTCCCGGGAAGAGGCGGCAGCCTATTTGAAGGAGGCATTGGGCCCCGGCGACGGCGTGCTGGTAAAGGGCTCCCGGGGCATGAAAACCGACGAGATCGTGGCGGCCCTAAAAGAATTTGCCAAATAAACAGCGAAAAAGACCATGAAAAAGCGGCCTCCGTCCAGGGGGCCGCTTCTATATTCCGGAAAGGGGCGGAACAAAGGAGCTCAGCGGTATTTTCCGTATTGGTCCACCAGCTCCCGCACGCGCTTAATGCGGCGAACGGAGGAACCGGGAACCACCTGGTCGGCCACACCCAGCACGTAGCGGGGGGCGCTGGTCATCACTTCGATGCAATGGAGCACATGGCGGTCGAATTCCTCGTCGGAGCAGCTGAGCTCATGGAACATGCCGCCGGGAATACCGCCCCAAACGATGGTGCGGTCGTCGATGAGGGAGGCCACCTCTCCAATTTCCACGTCGCCTACGGGCAAGGGCGTGACAGCCTCGATGACGTCGAAGCCGGATTCTTTGGAAAGCCGGCCAATGAGTCCCCGTACGGTGCCGTCTTGGTGGACAAAGGAATGCTTGCCCAACTGGCGTATGGCCCCGGTCCATTTTTGGTGGTAGCGCTTCATATAGGGGTCATAAAAAGAGGCCGCGCATTCCGAAGAGATGTTTTCCGGAATCATGATGCATTCCGCAGGGCTTTGAATGGAGATCTCACAGGGCTCGGTATAGAGCTCCTCCAGCTCTTCCAAAATGGCGGAAAAGGCTTCCTCTTCGTCCATGCGGATGTAGGTGAGGTTTTCCAAGCCGGCGTAAAGGGCCAAAAGATCCATCAAGGGGCTTTTGGGGGTGTAGCAGAGCACTACCCCGTGGTCTCCCACGGTTTCGTAACGGTGGGAGGCCAGCTCGTAATTGGGCCGGAAGCTGCTGTGCTGGGCCAGCCACAGGTAAATTTTCAGGTCTTCAATGCCTTTCACAAAATGCTCCAGAATGCCGGTACTGAAGCTTTGGGGGCTGTATTCCGCCACCTGCCGCAGTGTCCCCACCGGGGTGGTAAGGGTGGTAACCGTGACGTTGCCTTTTTTCTCTACGGATTTTTCCCAGCCGTGGGCGTCGGTGAAAAAGGGGTGGTAGCCCTGCAGGTAAAAGCCGGGGCCGTAATCCCGGTGCATTTTTTGCAGGCCGTTATCCCACTGGGTATTTTCATATTCCTTGGGATAGTCGCCGGTAGTTTTTAAGGCATCTACATAGTAAGCCAGGTCTGCCAGCCAGGGCAGCTGGTCGGGCTGGGTATGGTTTAAAATAGCAAGCACGCGTTCCCGTTCTGTCATGGTGTAATTCCTCCTTATTGCTTGTAGTAAGCCAGCTTTTCGTACTCTTCCAGCATGATATGGTAGCTTTCCGGGGGCATGCCGTCAAAAATGCAGTTGGAGGTGGAGAAAATGTATTTTCCGCCGGGCATACCGTTTTCCATAGCGTAGCGCACGCCCTGGCGGATCTCCTCCGGGTTGGTCTCCTGCAGGGCGGAGGACATCACGTTGCCCATGAGGATAAGCCTGTCGCCGTATTGGGCTTTTACTTCCCGAATGTCCATGTGACCCTGAGGGTCAATAGACTGGTAACCGTCGATGCCGCTTCCCACCAGCTGGTCCAAAATTTTGCGAAGGTCGCCGTCGGAATGGAGAATGGCCTTCAGGCCCAGGTCGTGAATGGCTCCCACCACCTCTGTAAGGTAGGGAGTGACGAACTCGGCGAACATGGCAGGGCTGATAAAGGGGCCGTCGTTAAAGCCGAAATCGCTGTTGAGGCAAATGAAATCGGCGCCCATATCGGCCTGCTCCTTGGCAAGCTCTATGGCTGTTTTGCATTTTACCTTGGCCCGCTCATGCAGCTCCTCCGGGTGTTCGTAAAGGTCAATGGTAAACTGCATGATCTCGCTGCCGGAAGGCATCCAAAAGGTGCCGTCTCCATTAAAGCACAAGATGAGGGCCCGGTCGCCAAACCGGCGTTTCATTTCGGGGATAAGGGGGTCGCAATTTACGGGAATGGCGGCCCAGTGGTACTTGTCCAAAATTCGTTCCCAGCCTTCTATATAGGCCTTCCGGAAAGGCTCCGCCTGCTCCATGTTGAATTTGTAGATGCTGGGCAGCTTTTCGCCGAACACCTGCTGGGAAATTTGGAAATCCAATTCAAAATGGGGAACCTTTTCGGGGATGGTTCCCTGTAAAACACATTGAAGACATTCTTTTTCTGTCATAGACGTTCCTCCTCATTTAGGCTTTAGCGTAGATTTCGTTTTTAAATATAGCGCAAAGCCGAAAGAAGGTCTAGCCCCAAAATTATGCCCTACACTTTTTCGGGGCAGGACAAGCCCGTATGGTTTGGGTTTTGCTCTCGCTGGGCTCCCAGGCTACCCGTGGATGCACCGGAAAGGTTAGAATGACAAGAAAATCACAAGATATTGACAAGATTGATTATAATGATTACAATGATGATTAGAAACGGAGGCGCCGGTTATGATTTATAGAGAAAGCGAGACGGTGGAACTGAAAGCCGAGCTTGTGAGCGACATTTGCAAAGAAATCGTCGCTTTTGCCAACAGCCGCGGCGGTACGTTGTATGTGGGGATTGCAGACGATGGAGCTGTGGTTGGGGTGGAAGCCGCAGATGCCGTCTTGCTGCGGCTGAACAACATGGTGAGGGATTCTATCAAGCCGGATGTCACCATGTTCGTCCGGTACCAGGTGCTGGAGGCAGAGGGGAAAAAGGTGATCGCCGCCACAGTTCAGAGGGGCACCGACCGGCCTTATTACCTGGCGGAAAAAGGCCTGAAGCCCAGCGGTGTGTATGTGCGAAACGGCACCTCTGCCGACCCGTCTACAGACACGGCTATCCGGAAAATGATCAAGGAGACAGACGGCGACAGCTTTGAAGAAATGCGCTCACTGGAGCAGGAGCTCACCTTTTCCGCTGCGGAAAAAATCTTCCGGCAGCGGGAGGTTGCCTTTGACCGGCCCAGAATGCACACATTGGGGCTGCGGACTGCGGACGGGATTTATTCCAATTTGGGGCTGCTGCTTTCGGACCAGTGCCCCGGTACGATAAAAACGGCCGCCTTTTCCGGGACCGACCAGAATGTTTTTCAAGACCGGCGGGAGTTTCAAGGTTCGCTTTTTCAGCAGATGGAGGAGGTCTATGCCTATCTTGACCTGCGCAACCAGACTAAGGCAACCTTTGAAGGCCTGTACCGGATCGATAGCAGAGATTACCCGGAGGTGGCCTTACGCGAGGCGTTGATGAACTGCTTGGTCCATCGGGATTATTCCTACCGGGCCAGCACGCTGATCAGCGTCTATGACGACCGCATGGAATTTGTCTCTATTGGGGGCCTGCCGGACGGGGTGGGGACAGACGATATTATGCTGGGGTTTTCCATCTGCCGTAATCCCAAGCTGGCAGCTGTGTTTTACCGTTTAAAGCTCATCGAGGCCTATGGAACCGGAATGCCCAAAATTATGAGGGCTTATCAAGCCTGTGAGAGGAAGCCGAAAATTGAGGTTACCGGCAATGCGTTTAAGATCACGCTGCCGAACTGTAATGGGTATACTGCAAAAAGCCCTGTTCCCAATGGGCAGGAACAGGGGGTCATCGAATATTTGAAAACCCATGGGCAAATCACGCGGAAAGAGGTGGACGCACTGCTGGACGTCAGCCAGGCCACATCTAACCGCCTCCTAAAGCAGATGCTGGCCAAAGGCGCCATACGTCAGGAAGGCAGCGGGCGGCGCATCCGGTATTTCCTAAAGGAATAGGGCCGGCTTTGGGGAATGCCGGGAAAAAAGCGCAACCTGCTTTGCCCGGCTCCCGGGCTACGGATTTCGTTTTTTGAAAAGCCAGGAGGAGGGACTGATGCCGTTGAATTTTCGGAAGACGGTAGAAAAATAGTCGCTGGTGTTAAAATCCAGCAGCATGGCGGTTTCTGTAATGGTTTTGCCATCCAAAAGCAGTTCCTTGGCCCGCTGGATTTTCCGGTAGTTGACATATTCTGCCGGAGTGCGTCCAAAATAATCCTTGAATTTGTGCTGAAGGGTAGAGGGAGAAAGGTGGCAGGCGGCGCTGAGATCTTCGATGCGAAGGGTCTCCCCAAGGTGAGCGTCAATATATTTTTCCAATTCGGAAAACCGGTTCTTTTCCAACCGGTTTTCCTGCATGTTGCTGAGCATGAGCTGCAAGAGCAGAGAAAGGTAAGAAATAGCGAGAGGCGTTGTGCCGAATTCCAGGAATTCGGTGAAAGCTTCTTCCAAAAGAAGCTTTATCTCTTTGGGTGGCTGAAAACGAAAGACGTGCCGGTCTATGGCACGGAGCTTTTCTGTCAAATCCAGGGAAAGCTCCCGGTTCAGCCCCAAAAAGCTTTCGGGCCGGGAAAGGTTTAGCTGCATCCAATAAAATTCCCCTACGCCCTGGCCGTCGCCGTCGCTGCTGTGGGGTTGTTCCAGAAAAGAAAAGAAAGCCTCGCCGCCATCCACAGTATATGCAGTTTCTCCAATGTGGTAGATCTGCTGTCCCTTCAGCACGAAAACAATTTCCACACAGTTTTCGTGGAAATGGGTGGATAAAGGATCGGCCGCCCGGTGGAACTTGGCGTGGCCAAAGCAATCCAGCCCAAGAACGCTGAGGTAAGGCTTTTCCATGGTGATCTTATCTTGAGAATAGTCGAGCCCATCCATAATTTAGCAGGCCTCCTTTCCGGTATCTCGTGCAGCGGCACATGATGGCCTTTCAAAGAAAGTCCGGCGAACCACCGGGCTTTCCTTTTCTTTGAGGGCAGCTCTTTCCTTTTTTCGGCAGGGAAAGAACCTTAATATAAAATATCATATCACATTTTTCTTTTTTTAGAAAGCCTTAAAGGGGCCTTTTCACAGAAATCTTTAAAATTTTGCAAGACAGAAAAGAGAAAGCGAAACAGGGAACGAGGTGCTATACTTTATTTCAAAACTTGTGGAAATTGACCTTTTGCGACTTCTTTCTTTAGAGACATTAAGTTTTGAAAAGAGAGAGGCTCTCAAAAAAAGGAAAAAGGAAAACAGAAGACCGCTTTCAAAATTGCGCAATGCGGAAGATGAAAAGCCGGTTGTTGTGATTTAATATATACTTAGCTTAAAAGCTGGGAAAATTGTCCCTTGGACTAGAGGATTCTGTTTTCCGTTTTCCAAATTTTTGGATACTCACCCAGGAAAGCTTTTTTGGGTGAGTGGAATAGAATACCACAAGTTCATATTTATTTAGGAGGTTCTATTATGAAAAAAGCAAAGGTTCTTTCTTTGCTGCTGGCCATGCTGATGGTAGTCAGCCTGTTTTCCGCTTGCGGAGATACAGCCAGCAGCTCCAGTTCTTCCGCGCCGGAATCCTCTAAGAGCCAGTCTTCCGCCGAAAGCAAGGCGGATTCCGAATCTTCCGCGGAAGCAGAGCCCACCGGTGACGATGACATTTGGTCACCCTACGGCAAGTATCCCGAAACCGTAGAGCTCCACACTGCCAAGCGCAGCGCTTCTGCTCCCAAGCTGCTGCCCGGCGATACGGTAGACGAAAACCCCATGACCCAGTACATCCTGGACACAGTGAATGTAAAGACGGTTACCGATTGGGAAGCGGAAAGCACCGAGTTCCCCAACAAGCTGGCCTTGATGATGGCTTCTAACAGCCTGCCCGATATGTTCACCCTGGGGCCCAGCGATTACCTCTTGTTCCGCCAGCTGGTGGAGAACGACATGCTGGAAGACTTGACCGACGTTTACAGCAAGGTGATGAACGACCACCTGAAGGGCACGGTAGATTCCTACGGCGGCAGCGCCCAGGAGCCCTTTATGCAGGATGGCAAGCTTTACGGCATTGCCGGCGGCCAGTATGCTTACGAGCACAACATTCTCTGGCTCCGGAAAGACTGGCTGGACGAGTGCGGCATTACCGAGCTGCCCAAGACCGTGGAAGACATTGAAGCGATCTTGACTGCCTTTAAAGAGAAGAACCCCGGCGGCAATAACGTGGGTATGCTGCTCCACTACCAGGATGTGGCTACCGACTACAACAACGGCTACGGGGCCAACCCCCTGTTCTCCTGCTTTGGGGCTACCCCCAGAATGTGGGTAAAGAACGCCGACGGCGAAATTGTTTGGGGCTCTACCATGCCCGAAATGAAGGAAGGCCTGCGGGTTCTGGCCGATTGGTACCAGAAGGGCCTTATCGATCCTCAGTTTGCCACCCGCAGCGCTTTGGGCGCTATGGATGCTGTGATCACCGGCGGCCAGACAGGCGCTTTCTTTGCCCCCTGGTGGGTTGTTTACAGCATCAACGACTTGCCCGCCAATAACCCCGACGCCGACCTGGTGCCTGTAAACGCTCCTTTGTCCTCCGAAGGCAAGTTCTATGCCAATGGCCCCGCTCCTGCCGGTGAAGTGGCTGTGGTTCGCAAGGGCTATGAGCATCCCGAAGCCTTGGCCAAGGTGATGAACTGCGAGTTCGACATGTGGCTGGGCTTGAAGCAGGAGGCTGCCGATCTTATTCAGGAAACCCGCGAAAACGGTGTGAGCTGGACTTACCTGTTCCCCACCAGCGGTGTAAACTTCACCTATATGACCGTGGTACCCGACGTGAGCGTTCTTTGCCGGAACCTCATTGACAACGGCGTAGAGGAAGGCGTGCCTACCGCTACCGAGCAGGATAGAATTATGGCTCGCCAGGCCAAGTATTATGCCGATACCGGCGACATTACCACCGGCGGCTGGACCGAATATTATGGCCGTTATTTGGCTTCTTCCATTTTGACAAATCCCGAGGTGGAGCTTGTTATGCCCGCCTATTCTTACACTACCGATTCCATGGCGGACTTGAAGCCCAACCTGGATACTCTGGAGCGCACCACCTTCCTGAAGATCGTGATGGGCGAACAGCCGGTAGACAGCTTCGACCAGTTTGTAACCGATTGGTACGCCCAGGGCGGCCAGACCATGACAGACGAAGTTCGGGCTTTGGTTGGATAATTGACGGGTATCTCTTTACTGCCGGGAGGCCCTCTCCCGGCAGTAATTTCTCCCAAAATGCTGAATGGCTTTTTTGTAAAGCAGATTGGTTTTTAAAGCAGTAACGCGTTCTCCTAAATAAAATAGTACAGAAATTAAAGAAATGTAACGGAATCTTTAAAATTATGCAATTCACAGAAGGAGCAATACGCAAAAATAAAAGCGAGTTGTTGGAATTTATTATATACTGAAAGGCAAAGGTAGATAAATTGCCTTTAGCTTAAAAGTCATTTCTCGTTTTGTTGCTTTTTTTGGGTATTCTTCCGGGAAGGCTTCCATGGATGATTTTATAGGATACCGTTGATTCCCACATTTTATTTAGGAGGTTTTTTTATGAAGAGAGCACAGCTTACCACAAAGTTTCTGGCCATGGTGCTGGCGATGCTGATGATCATCAGCTTGCTTTCCGCCTGTGGACAGCCGGCGGAAAATTCCAGCGCTTCCAAGCCAGAATCCTCGAAGAGCGAAGCTTCCGTCGAGAGCAAGGCAGATTCCGAATCTTCCGCGGAAGCGGAGCCCACTGGTGACGATGACATTTGGACGCCCTATGGCAAATACGCGGAAACCGTAGAGATCCACACCGCCAAGCGCAGCTCTTCCGCGCCGAAGCTCCTGCCTGGCGACACGGTGGATGACAATGTTATGACCAGGTACATTTTGGACACAGTAAACGTGCAGACCATTACCGATTGGGAAGTGGAAAGTACCGAGTTCCCCAACAAGCTGGCCTTGATGATGGCCTCCGGCAGCCTGCCCGATATGTTCACCCTGGGCACCAGCGATTACCTCCTGTTCCGCCAGCTGCTGGATAACGATATGCTGGAGGAATTGGGCGATGTTTACAGCAAGGTTTTAAAGCCTGAGCTGCAGGCTACTGTGGAATCTTATAACGGTACCGCCCAGGAGCCCTTTATGCAGGATGGCAAGCTTTACGGCATTGCCGGCGGCCAGTATGCTTACGAGCACAACATTCTCTGGCTCCGGAAAGACTGGCTGGACGAGTGCGGCATTACCGAGCTGCCCAAGACCGTGGAAGACATTGAAGCGATCTTGACTGCCTTTAAAGAGAAGAACCCCGGCGGCAATAACGTGGGTATGCTGCTCCACTACCAGGATGTGGCTACCGACTACAACAACGGCTACGGGGCCAACCCCCTGTTCTCCTGCTTTGGGGCTACCCCCAGAATGTGGGTAAAGAACGCCGACGGCGAAATTGTTTGGGGCTCTACCATGCCCGAAATGAAGGAAGGCCTGCGGGTTCTGGCCGATTGGTACCAGAAGGGCCTTATCGATCCTCAGTTTGCCACCCGCAGCGCTTTGGGCGCTATGGATGCTGTGATCACCGGCGGCCAGACAGGCGCTTTCTTTGCTCCCTGGTGGGTCACCTACAATATTAACGACCTGCCTGCCAACAACCCCGACGCCGACCTGGTGCCTGTAAACGCTCCTTTGGATTCCGAAGGAAAGTTCCACGCCAACGGGCCTGCCCCTGCCGGCGAAGTGCTGGTAGTGCGCAAAGGCTATGAGCATCCCGAGGCAGTGGCCAAGGTGATGAACTGCGAGTTCGATATGTGGCGCGGCTACAAAGAGGAAGCCGCCGAGCTTATTCGGGAAACCCGCGAGAACGGCGCCAGCTGGACTTACCTGTTCCCCACCAGCGGTGTAAACTTTGAACGTATGACCGTTGTTCCCGATTGCGGGCTTCTTTGTCGGAACCTCATTGACAAGGGTGTGGAAGAAGGCGTAGAAGGCACCACCGAACAGGAAAGAATTATGGCTCGCCAGGCCAAGTACTATGCCGATACCGGCGACATTACCACCGGCGGCTGGACCGAATATTACGGCCGTTACCTGGCTTCCAATATTTTGGCAACTCCCGAGGTGGAGCTCACCATGCCCGCTTATGCTTATACTACCGATTCCATGGCGGATTTGAAGCCCAACCTGGATACCTTGGAAAGGACCACCTTCCTGAAGATCGTGATGGGCGAACAGCCGGTAGACAGCTTTGACCAGTTCGTAACAGACTGGTACGCTCAGGGCGGCCAAACTATGACCGATGAGGTTCGGGCTTTGGTTGGATAAAAAACGGGTGTCTCTTTACTGCCGGGAGGCCGTCTCCCGGCAGTAATTTCTTATCAACTAAATTTTTCAAAAATAAAGAGGAGGAGGCTATTGTGAGAAACCGGAAAGACCAGATTTCTTACCACATCATGCTGCTGCCCGGTATGGTGCTTGTGGCTATTTTCAGCCTGCTGCCCATGGTAGGCATTGTAATGGCGTTCCAAAAATATATGCCTGCCAAGGGCATTTTTGGCTCGGAATGGGTGGGCCTGAAAAACTTTGAGATATTGATGAAATATCCCGATGTCAGGAACGTTATCATCAACACTTTGGTCATAGCCATCGCCAAGCTGGTGTTGGGCATTATTGTGCCGGTTGTTTTTGCCGTTTTGCTCAACGAGGTGCGAAATGCGGGATTAAAGCGCACCATGCAGACCATTGTTTATTTGCCCTACTTCCTTTCCTGGGTTATTTTGGCCATGATGTTCCAGAACATGTTTTCCTACACGGGTATGATTAACCAGCTGGTCACCGCCTTTGGGGGCGAGCCTGTTATGTACCTGATTAGCAATACCTATTTCCGGCCTATCATTATTCTTACCGACGTTTGGAAAAACTTTGGCTACAGCGCGGTAATTTACCTTGCCACCATTACGGGCATTGACCCTCAGCTTTATGAGGCGGGAGAAATTGACGGCGCCAACCGCTGGGACAAGATGATTCATATTACCCTGCCGGCCTTGAAGGGCACTATTGTGCTTATGTCCACCCTGGCTTTGGGCAATATTTTGAACGCTGGCTTTGACCAGATCTTCAACATGTATTCTCCCTTGGTTTATGAAACCGGTGACATTATTGATACTTACGTTTACCGCATGGGCTTGGAGAAGCTGCAATACAGCATGGGCACTGCCGTAGGCCTTTTCAAATCGGTGGTAAGCTTTGTATTGATCGTCTCTTCTTACAAGCTGGCCGATAAATTTGCCGGGTACCGGATCTTTTAAGGGGGTAGGAAATTATGAAACGCAAACTCAATGTGGTAGATTATATCATTATTATTTTCCTGCTGCTGCTTACCTTTAGCTGTCTTGTACCCATCTTAAATACCCTGGCCATGTCCTTTAGCGACAAAACCAGCGCCGCTCTGGGTAAGGTAACCTTCCTCCCGGTAAATTTCACTACCGCCGCCTACCAGGAAATGTTCCAGGATAACCGGTTCTTTACGGCCTTTGGCGTTTCCGTGTTCAGGGTGCTGCTGGGCACCTCCCTGAATTTGATCTTCAGCATTTTCATGGCATATCCGCTTTCCAAAAGCAAAAAAGAGTTTGGATGCCGCAATATCTACATGTGGATTTTGGTATTCACCATGATGTTCAACGGCGGCCTGGTCCCCACCTTCCTGGTGATCAACCAGCTGCAGCTCATCGATACCATTTGGGCTCTGGTGCTGCCGGGCGCTGTAAACGTGTTCAACACCATTATTCTCATGAACTTCTATAAGGGCATTCCCAGCGCTCTGGAAGAGGCTGCCAGAGTGGACGGCGCAGGCCCCTGGACCATTTTGCTGCGGGTGATTATTCCCCTGGCAAAGCCCTCCATTGCCACCATCGCGCTGTTTGCCATTGTAAACCACTGGAACGCTTTCTTTGACGGCAAAATTTACATTAACACTCCGGCAAAGCAGCCCCTGCAAACCTACATACAGGCCCTTACCGTACAGCTGAGCCCTCAGGCTATGGCCAACATGACTCCGGATGAAATCATTCGGAAAATGGAGGTTTCCAACATCACCTTCAACTCGGCAAAGGCTTTTGTTTCCATGATCCCCATTTTGGCTATTTACCCCTTCCTACAGAAGTATTTTGTCACCGGCATTGTAATGGGCGCGGTGAAGGAATAAAAGGGAAAAGACTTTCTCACCAGCCGCCGGCTCCCTGGGAGCCCGGCGGCTTTTTTGCTCGGGAAAGCGAAAATTTTTCTGGTGCTTCCATTTGGAATATGCTACACTGAATAAAACCCCCTTTTCCCCGCAAAAAGGGAAGGGGTGCAAGGAAAAACCGTGAGGAACAGGAGGAATGGCGCAATGGCGGAAGACTTTGGCTTTTTAGAAATGCAGCAGCTGCAGGTTCGCTTACAGGAAAAATACAAGGAGATTTGGGAACCCTTATGCCCGGAAAACGGGAAAAACCAGCTCCTGTGGCTGATGATCGAGCTGGGCGAAGCGGCCGATATCGTAAAAAAAGAAGGCCACGAACGGGTAATGGAGAAAAAAGAGGTGCGGGAGCATTTCATAGAGGAACTGGCCGATGTGCTCATGTACTATAACGATGTCATGCTCTGTTATGACATTTCCGCAGAGGAGCTAAGCCGGGTTTACCGGAAAAAGCAGGAGCGGAATATGACCAGGTGGTGACTCATCCGCTCAAATGCCGCAAAATGCTCCGGCCCATCCAAAAGCAAGTCCCCCTTCCGGCCAAAGGGCCGGAAGGGGGACTTGCCTCTTTTGCGAAGACGGGTTCCCCCTTCTCCCGTGCTTCCTGCCCTGCCCCCAATGACATTCTCCAGTTGAATCTTCGGAGCTTTTCTGCTAAGATGGAAATGGAAAATTTTATTTTCAAAACAGACAAAAGAAAGGAGCGCGACAGCGTGGAATATCAAAAACTCAAAAGCGGCACCGATATTCGGGGCGTGGCCTCGGAAGGGGCGCCGGAGCCGGTTTCCCTTACCGATGAAGTGATAGAGGCCATTGGGGCTTCTTTCCTGGTTTGGTGCGAAAAGAAGCTACAAAAGAAAAGCGGCGGACTGCGCGTGGCCCTGGGCCACGATTCCCGGCTTTCTGCCGGGCGAATCACCGCCTGCCTGCAGCGGGTATTCCTGCGGTATGGCGTCCATGTGATAGACTGTGGTTTGGCCACCACCCCCTCTATGTTCCTGGCGGTGCTGGACCTGCCCTGTGATGCCTCGGTTCAAATTACCGCCAGCCACCACCCCTGGTACCGGAACGGCCTGAAGTTCTTCTTGAAAGAGGGAGGCCTGGACGGCGCCCATATCGGAGAGATTTTGGAGGGGGCCCAAAAGGGCCTTGCTCCTGACGTTTCCCGGGAAGGAACCCTGGAAGCGGCGGACCACATGGCAGACTACGCCGCCCAGCTGCGGGAAATGATACGGCAAGGAGTAAACGCGGCAGATTACGCCAAGCCCCTGGCCGGGTTTCGCGTGGTGGTGGACGCGGGCAATGGAGCCGGGGGTTTTTATGCTACCGAGGTGTTGGCGCCCTTGGGGGCCGATATTTCCGGCAGCCAATTTTTAGAGCCCGACGGCAGGTTTCCAAACCATATTCCCAACCCGGAAAACCCGGAGGCCATGGCTTCGGTTTGTCAGGCGGTTCTGGACGCCAAAGCCGACCTGGGCGTTATTTTCGACACCGATGTGGACCGGGGCGGGGCGGTGGATGCCCAGGGCCGGGAGATCAACCGGAACCGGCTGGTGGCCCTGGCTTCGGCCATTGCTTTGGAAGGGCACCCGGGCGCTACCATCGTCACCGATTCCATCACCTCCGACGGCTTAAAGGCCTACCTGGAAGGGACCCTGGGAGGCGTGCACCACCGCTTTAAGCGGGGCTATAAAAATGTGATCGACGAAGCCCAACGGCTGAACAGCCAGGGCATCGACTGCCCTCTGGCTATTGAGACCAGCGGCCACGCCGCCATGCGGGAAAACCACTTCCTGGATGACGGGGCCTATTTGGTCACAAAAATTCTTATAAAAATGGCGGCTTTACGCAAAGAAGGAAAATCCCTGGAGGAGCTGCTGGCCCCCCTAAAGGAGCCCAGGGAAGCTGCCGAGGCTCGCCTGCCCATTACAGAGGCCGATTTCCGGTCCCGGGGCGAGCTGCTCATTTCCCAGCTGGAGACCTACGCCAGGGAACAGGGCTGGAACATTGCCCCCGACAACCGGGAGGGCATTCGGGTCTCCTTTCCCAAGGGCCAGGGGGATGGCTGGTTCCTTTTGCGCCTCTCCGTACACGACCCCATTTTGCCCATTAACCTGGAAAGCAACACAGAGGGCGGCGTTGCGCAAATTGCCCAGCGGCTCAAAGCCTTTCTGCTTTCTCACCGGGAGGGTATTGAGCTGGAGCCCCTGCTGGCGCTGTGAGGCGTTGGAATAAAAGTTGCGAAGCCCTTCCGGATCTGGTATGATAAGGCAAAAGTCATGGTATTTCGTAAGGGAAATAAAGCTTATAGGAGAAAGGAAGCGTGCATATGGCAGATATTTTATCTATGGGTGAGCTGCTCATCGATTTTACCCCGGTAGGGGAAACGGAAGACGGCAGGCTTTTGTTTGCCAGAAATCCCGGCGGAGCTCCCGCCAATTTGGCGGTGCAGGCGGTACGGGCCGGGGTCAGCGCCGGGTTTTTGGGGTGCGTGGGAAACGATATGTTCGGCGCCTTTTTGCGGGATACCCTGGTGGGCTGCGGCGTAGATACCGCCGGACTGACCTTGGAGGAGGAGGCCACCTCCCTGGCCTTTGTACAGCTGAACGCCTCCGGCGACCGGGATTTCAGCTTTTACCGCAGCCCCGGAGCCGATACCCGTTTGGATTTTCAGCGCACCGACCTTTCCCTGGTGGACCGTTGTAAAATGCTGTGCTTTGGTTCCCTGCTGCTGACGGCGGAGCCCGCCCGCTCTTCGGTGCCAAAGCTGATAGATTACGCCAGAGCCCAGGGGAAGCTTACCGCCTACGACCCCAACTGGCGGCCGCCTCTGTGGAAAGAGAAAGCCCTTGGCATCGCCTCTATGAAGAGCCTTGTGCCCAAGGCCGATATTATGAAGGTTTCGGAAGAGGAGCTGGCGCTGCTTACGGAAAAGCCCGGCCTGGCGGAAGGGGCCGCCTGCCTGCTGGAGCAGGGCCCCAACCTTGTGGCCGTAACCCTGGGGCCCAAGGGCTGCGCTCTGTTTACAAGGGAGTTCTCTTTAGAAATGCCCACCTACGACACCCAGGTGAAAGATACCACCGGCTCCGGCGACAGCTTTTTTGGCGCCCTGCTCACCAAAATTGTCCAGTCCGGCAAGGCCCCTTCCCAGTTGACCTCAGAGGAGCTGCGGGAGTATGCAGATTTCGCCAACGCCGCAGGGGCCATGTGCGCAACCAAAACCGGCGGCATTCCCGCCTTGCCTACGGGGGAGGCCATTGAGGCCTGCCAAAAAACCGTTCCGCTGTTGAAATAACCGGAAGACCGGAGGGCGTTCCTGTTTTTCTGCCGTCCTCAGGGAGAGAGCAAAGGGCTTTTCCTTTGCTCTCTTTTTTTGTAAAAATTAAAATTCATAAACAAAAATAAAATTTGTTGACAAATATAATAAACCTATGGTAGCATAAAGAAAAAGGAGGCGCTGCAATGGAACAAATAGAACCCATCTCTTTGGAAGAGCTAAAATCTGGTTGGCGATATGTGCCGGAAGAAAAGGCCTTTCTCTGCCTGGCCTGCGGCCAACCATTTTCGGAGGAAGAAATTTTCCCCATGGAGGGGCGGTTTTTCTCTGCCAAGGCTGCCTGCATCCGGCATATGGAATCTGCTCACGGCAGCCGGTTGGAGCTGCTCCTTTCCCAAGAAAACAGGTACTGCCCTTTCACAGAAAACCAAAAAGAACTGCTGCTGCTGTTTTCCCAAGGCCTTTCCGATGGGGAGGTGGCTGCCCGGTTGGGAACCTCTCCCTCTACGGTGCGCCACCAGCGGTTCCAATTCCGGGAAAAGGCCAAAACCGCCCGCATGACCTTGGCCCTGCTGGAGCTGGCCGCAGAGCAAGGGGAAAAAAATAAAAATAAGAAAAGCGACTCAGAGGCGCTGATCGCCATTCATGGAGGCGCGAAAATGTTGGATGAACGCTACGAGATTACCCAGGACGAAGAACAAAAAATTTTAAAGGGGGCTTTTGCTTCTTTCGAACCCTTAAGGCTTAAAATTTTTTCTCGAAAGGAAAAAAAGAAAATTGTAATTTTAAAACGCATTGCCCAGGAGTTCCAGCCGGGAAGGCGGTATTCCGAGCTGGAGGTAAACCAGATCCTCTCCGGCATTTACGAAGATTTCGCCACCCTGCGCCGTTATTTGGTGGAATATGGCTGGCTGGACCGGGAGCGGGACTGCAGCGCCTATTGGCTGAAATAGCAGTGCGGCCCGCTACTTCCATTTTTTAACGGCCATCATGTAGTAACAGCATATTTTGTACCCGGCGTAGCCGTACAGGTGATCCAGGCCTGAGTAGGTATAACCCAAAAAGGCTTCCCCAGCGCCGGATTCCTTTAAATATTGGGTACCCAGCGTGACCAGGTTTACCGCAATGTGCCTGCCCCGGTAAGCCTTTCTCACAGCGGTACATCCCACGCTGCCCAGGGTTCCGCCTTCGGAAAGCTGCACAATTAAGGCCCCTGCCGCCTCCCTGCCGGAAAAGGCCGCCAAAACCCGGGAAACGCCGCTTTTTTGGTACAGCTCTTTGGGCCGGTAAAACTGGGTGAATTCCGGCCAGGCATCGTCGGTACAGGCGCAGACGGTTTCCAGGTCTTCCAAACCTGCCCACCGGTAAACAATTCCTGCTGCAGTGTCCCCTATGCGCAAGCTCCCGTCTTTAAATTGGGAAAGAGGAAACCGCATGTCAAAGCAGTTGCAGTCCCAGGAATGGCAGTACCCTCTTTTCGTGAAAAAGCTGCTGGCGGTTTCGTCGAGGCCAGGAGAAAGGGCCTCGTTTTCTGCGGGAAAATATCGCTTTGAGGTGGGAACTCCAGGGGCGATATAGTCGTACCCGGCCCCCACCACGGCCTCCGGGTACCCGGCCTTTTGAATGGCTTCTTCGGAGGCCGCCAGTAACCAGGAGCCAATCCCCTGGTTCCGAAAGGCCTTCTCTACACAAAGCAATAATATGGTGTTTTGGTGAAGAACGGAAGCGCCCACCAATTTGTGCCGGGCGTCTCTTTTTTCGATTACTGTGTTGGCTTCCCCGGTAAGAATTTTCCGTACGGTTTTTTCTTCCCGCACCAGAAAAGGGAAATTACGCCGGTACAGCGAAAACAGTTCCTCCGCAAGAATAGCATCCATGGTTGCTCTCCCCTAACTTTTTAAAAATGAGGCGGCAGGGTTGCCTTAAAGCCGCCTTTCCAAAACCTGAAGCGCGATGACGAAGGCCACGCATAACAGGGCGAGGGCCAGCCAGCGGCGCCGGCGCAGGGATTTTTCGTAATTACCGTAGGTAAATAAACTTTTTAGAAGCATTTATGGTTCCTCCTCAAAAAGAAAAATGTCTTCGATTGTCTGCCCAAAATAGTTCGCGATTTTATGGGCCAGCAGCAGGGACGCGTTGTACCGCCCGCTTTCCAGGGAAATAATGGTCTGGCGGGTCACCTCTAAAGCGTTGGCCAGTTCCGCTTGAGAGATCTTTCGTTCCTTTCGAAGCTGGGCAATTCGGTTTGTCACAGGGTCACCTCGATTTTATAAATGTAAAGCTTGCTTTACGTTTTCAGTATAACATCCGGAAAACCGCATGTCAAGTTTGTTTTACATTTTTATTTCTATTTTTATTTTTCATTGGGAGGCGGCCCCTTTCTGCCGCTGTGCAAACAGCCCTAAGCGCAGGCTTGCTCCCCGGGAAACAGAGGCGGCTTTTGGTATGGACGAGGGCAAAGGATTATGGTAAAATTTGAAAAAATACAGCCGAAAGGAACAGGTGCTTTGCCATGGTACAGGAAAAGGATTGGATCAAGGACCTGGTGGTCTACCAAATTTATCCCCGGAGCTTTTGCGATTCCAACGGGGACGGGATTGGAGACCTGCCCGGGATTTCGCAAAAGCTGGATTACCTGGAGGAGCTGGGAATAAACGCCCTGTGGCTTTCGCCGGTGTACCGCTCCCCCAATGCCGATAACGGCTACGATATTTCCGGTTACCGGGAGATCATGGCGGAGTTTGGCACCATGGAAGACTGGGAGCGCCTGCGGGATGGCTGCCACGAAAGGGGGATCCGCCTGATCATGGATCTGGTTGTGAACCATTCCTCCGACGAACACCCCTGGTTTGTGGAATCCCGGGCCTCCAAAGAAAACGGAAAAAACGAGTACTACATTTGGCGGGACCCGGTAATGGGAAAGGAGCCCAACAACTGGGCTTCGGTTTTTGGAGGCAGCGCCTGGGAATACGAGCCCCGGCGGGGCCAATATTATTTCCATTACTTTGGCAAAAAGCAGCCGGATTTGAATTGGGCCTGCCGGCAGCTTCGGGAAGAGATTTTTCAAATGATGGACTGGTGGGTGGAAAAAGGGGTGGATGGCTTCCGGGTAGACGCCATCAGTTATCTGGACAAGCCCCGGGATTTTCCCAATTCCCCCTTGCCCCCTCAACCGGACGGCTTCGCCTACCCCCAGGGGTTGGCCGGGAGGCCCGGCACCCATGCCTATATTCGGGAAATGAATCGCAGGGTTTTTGCTCCACGCAATGTGCTTACAGTGGGAGAGGTTTCGGCCCCTACGGTGGAAGAATTGGGCAATTACGTGAAGACCGGCCGGCAGGAGTTTGACATGGCCATTCCCTTCGTGCCCCCTATGGTGGAAATAGACACCTGGTCTCCCGGAAAGCTGAAGCGGGACATTTGGGAGAGGTACCGGGCCCTGAAAGAAGAAGGCTGGTGGGCAAACTTTTTCAGCAACCACGATAAGCCCCGGCAGGTGTCTCTTTACGGGGACAGCGGCGAATATTGGGAGGCTTCCGCCAAGCTTTTGGCCATGTTTCTCCATGGCTTGCCCGGCACGCCCTTTGTGTACCAGGGCGAGGAGATCGGCATGACCAACCTGGGCCTTCCCGCCATAGAGGACTATAACGACCCGGACACTCAAAACCGTTACCGCCAGTTGGTGCTTTCCGGTATGGAGCCGGAGGCTGCCCTGGCTCGGGCCCAGCTGGAAAGCCGGGACAACGCCAGGACCCCCATGCAGTGGGACGGTTCCCCAAAAGCCGGGTTTACCGCCGGTATCCCCTGGTTACAGGTGAACCCCAACACGGAAAGGATCAATGTAGAGGCCCAGCGGCAGGACCGGTATTCCGTTTACCACTGTTACCAAAGGCTCATTGCCCTGCGAAAAAAGAGCCGGGCTCTCTCCCGGGGAGATTTGGCTTTTTTAGAAACCGGCAGCGAAGAACTGATCGCCTGGACCAGAAGGGCCGGGGAAGAAACTTTGCTGTTCTGCTTCAACTTCTCGCGGCAGGGGCGCCGGTTCCCCGAAAACCTGCTGAAAAAGGCCGGGGAAGTGCTGCTTTCTTCTTACGACCGGGAAGGCGGGTATGGCGGGGCCAATTTCAGGCCCTATGAAGCGGTGGTCTTTCGAGGGAAAGCAGGCCTTTGAAAGAGGCCTCCATAGGTTTAAATTTTTGCAAAGCCCGAAAACAAATGCGTGGGAAAAAAGAGCATGTTATACTAAGGAAAAGCAATACTTAAAAAAAAGAAAGGAAGATTGCCTATGACATCGCGGGAAAGGGTATATGCCGCCCTGGAAAATAAATCGCCCGACAGGGCTCCCAGAGATCTGTGGACACTGCCCTGGGCACACGAGCATTACCCTAAGGAACTGAAAAAGATCCAAGAGGATTTCCCTTCGGATTTTGGCGGCGCGGGCGCTGTTTATGAGGAAAAAGGAATTGAACAGGGGAACGCTTATGAGATAGGGACTTATATCGACCCTTGGGGCTGTGAGTTCGAGAACATTCAGCCGGGCGTGATCGGCGAGGTAAAAAATCCCCTGATCCCCACGGAAGATGAGGAATGGGCCGGGGTAGATAAAATTCATATTCCCACAGAGCAGCTGAGCTTTTCTGTGGAACAGGTGAACAGGAACTGCGCCGCAAGCGACAAGTTTGTGGGCTGCGGCTGCTGCCCAAGGCCTTTTGAACAGCTGCAATTTATTCGGGGTACCGAAAACCTTTATATCGACTTGATGGATCCGCCTCCGAAAATGCTGGAGTTCATGGAGCGTATGCACCAGTTCTACTGCCAGCTGCTGGAAAAGTGGGCGAAAACCGATGTGGACTGCCTGAATATGATGGACGACTGGGGCTCCCAACGCAGCCTTTTGATCAGCCCTCAGCTGTGGAAGAAGTATTTCAAGCCAAAATATAAAGATTATATTGATATTGCCCACAGCCATGGGAAGAAGATCTTCATGCACTCCGACGGCTTTACCTTAGATATTTACCCGGAGCTCATCGAGCTGGGGCTGGATGCCTTTAACAGCCAAATCTTCTGCATAGGGCCGGAAAACCTGGAACAGTTCCGGGGAAAGATCACCTTCTGGGGCGAGATCGACCGGCAAAACCTGCTGCCTTACGGCACGGAAGAGGAGATCCGCGAGGCTGTCCGCAAGGTGTATCACACCCTTTGGAAGGACGGCGGCTGTATTGCGCAAATGGAGTTCGGCGCCGGCGCCAAACCGGAAAACGTGTACGCTGCTTTCGACGAATGGGAGAAGCTGACCAGAAAATAAGGTTCTGGTCTTTTTAGGAAAGGAAAAGAAGAAAAGGAAAAAGGAGCTGTGTCAAATGGGGTTTGTGCCCGATTATAAAAACTTGGAGAACGCGGCGAAAAATTTGCCCAGTGCCCGTATTCCCCTGTATGAGCACCTCATTGCGCCGGAGTTTATGGAGCGGATCACCGGGGAAAAATTTGCCCACCTGTACCAGGGCTCGGAAAAGGATAAGGTGGAGTTCTTCCGGCATTATAACGCTTTTTGGCGGGAAATGGGCTACGACACAGTGTCTTTCGAGTGCTGTATGACGTCCATTTTGCCGGGCGGCGGTGCTTTGGGCGGCCACAAAAAGGGCGTCATACAAACCCGGGAGGATTTTGAAAAATACCCCTGGGACAGCCTGCGGGATTTGTACTTCACCACTTTTACCAGCGATTTTAAGGCCCTGAGAGAAACCCTGCCCGAAGGCATGCGGGCCGTAGGCGGCGTGGGAAACGGCGTGTTTGAGTTTGTCCAGGATTTGGTGGGCCTGGAGGACCTTTGCTACATGAAGGCAGACGACGAAGACCTTTACCGGGACATGTTCCAAAAGGTTGGAGATATTCTGGTGGAGATTTGGACGGAGTTCCTGAGGGATTTTGGTGACATGTACTGTGTGTGCCGCTTTGGCGATGACCTGGGCTTTAAGTCGGCCACGTTATTGCATGAGCAGGATGTGCGGGATTTGATTATCCCCCAATATAAGCGGATTGTGGAGGTAATTCACAAAGCCGGAAAGCCCTTCCTGCTCCATTCCTGCGGCTGCATTTTCGGCGTGATGGACGATATTATTTCTGTGGCTCAAATAGACGCGAAGCATTCTAACGAAGACGCCATTTCCCCCTACAGTAAATGGATTGAGGAGTATGGCGACAGAATTGGAAACTTCGGCGGCTTAGACACCGACGCCCTGTGCGACGTGAACCCCTGCGATGTAGAGGAGTACACGGAACAGGCTTACCGGGTGTGCGAAAAAAAGGGCCACGGGGTGGCTATTGGCAGCGGAAATTCTATTCCCAACTACGTAAGCGCCCCGCGCTATTTGGCAGCCAACAAGCTGCTGCGCCGGCTGCGGGGCGAATAAGGGCCCTTGGGGCAAGGCGCAAATCACATTGGGGTTGTTTTAACATACAAGGGCTTTTAAAAAAAGGCCGCTTATGGCGGCGGTTGAAGCCCGGAGCATGGGGAGATGGCTGTCCGCCGAAAACGGCCAGGGAAAAGGGAAAGCGGCTGGCCTCTCCTTTCGTAAGGAAGCGGTTGCAAGAACTGCAAAGCTGTGGTATAATATAAAATTAAGAGGAACAGGATTTCGTCGGGGGCTGTCGCTCCCGACGAAACAGCTTTTTTTTGCGGGAGAGATTCTTCTTATGAGTGAAAAGAATACCGGTGTTTTCAGCAAGCTTTCTTACATCAGCCGAATCCTCCGGGGCGTTCGCCTGGAGGAACTGGGAAAGGCCCTGGAAAAGGGCAAAAAACGGTCCGGGAAAAACAAGGCCTTTTTGTTTTTCGATATGCTTTGGTGTGCGGCCCGTTACGGCGCGGGGTATCACGACTATGTGATGTTTGCTTTTTATAATATGAACCCCAGGCAAAGGGCCAGCTACGTGACCAGGGTGAAAAACAAAAGGCTCATCACCCTGCTCAACGATCCTCAGGCCGCCGATAGCTTTGACCAAAAAACCTTATTCTACCCCAAGTTCCGGGAATTTTTGAACCGGGAATTCCTGGTGATGGCGGAAGCCGGGGAAAAGGATTTTTTGCGGTTTTTGGAAGGGAAAGATACTCTGTTCGCGAAACCTGACGTAGGAGAAAGCGGAAAGGGCATTGAAAAGCTAAAGGTTTCCGATTTCGAAAGCCCCTCCGCTTTGTATGCTTATGTGAAAAAGCATGGCTTTGGTACTGTGGAGGAGGCGCTGGTTCAGCATGAGGCCCTTTCAAAGCTGTACCCCCTGAGCGTGAATTCCATGCGGGTGGTGACGCTGCTCACAAAGGGCGAAAAAGGGGAATGGGTTTCTCACTGTGTTTACGCGGTGCAAAAGATCGGCAATGGCGGGAAGTTTGTGGATAACCTGGAAAACGGCGGCATGTTCTGTCCCGTAGATTTGGAAACGGGAAAGCTTACCGGAGTGGGCCATACCTCCGCCTTAGAGACAATTGAAGTGCATCCCGTAACGAAGATCCCCTTAATAGGGTACCGGATTCCTTTTGCCAAAGAAGCGGTAGAGCTTTGCAAAAGGGCTGCTTTAAAAGAGCCCCGCATGCGGCTGGTGGGGTGGGACGTATGCATAACCCCCAAGGGGCCCGCCATTATTGAGGGCAACGATTACCCGGGCTACGATTTCTGGCAGCAGCCGGAGCACACGCCGGACCATATTGGCCTTTGGCCCTATTACAAAAAAATGCTGCCGGAGCTTTCGAAAAACTAGGGGGCCCGGTGTGGCATCCGGCCCTTTGGAGGAAAAAAGAACAAAGCGCTTGACCGCAAAACAGCCAGGCGCTTTGTTCTTTTATGATTTATTGATAACCCCATAGAAAGGACTTACAATGTTCGTAAGTGCTTTCCTTACTCTATTATACTAAAATTTTTTGACAGGTCAAGCAGAAATTGAGAAGAACCAGTAGTTTCCAAGGATAATACAGGAAACAAACCCTATTTTAGCGCATTTTTACCAAAATCTTACAGGGTTCCAGGAGATTCCTCCTTTTCCGGCAGGGAAATATCCGGCTGGGAAAAGGCCTTTGGCTTCCGGAACTGAGTGGGAGTGCAGCCAAAGCTTTCTTTAAATACTCCAATAAAATAGCTGAGGCTGTTAAAGCCTGTGTCCATGGCGATGTCCAGCACCTTCCGGTCGGTATGGGACAGCAGCTCCATAGCGGAAGAAAGCCGCACGCTGTTGATGTATTGTACCGGCGTTTTTAAGGTGTACTTTTTGAACATGCGGCAAAAATGGCCGCCGCTCATGTGGCAGAGCTGAGCCAGCTCTGTAATGGTGATTTGCCGCTGGTAGTGGCTGTGAATGTAATCGATGGCCGATTTCACCGCCTGGCAGGAGGCGGCTTCTCCCGTTTCGCCCCGCAGCTCCCCGGCAGCGGCAAAATAGGCGAAAATATCTAACAGCCGGGCCCGTACCCGAAGCTCATAGGCGGGCGTCCGGCGTTCCAGCAGCTCTAAGATCTCTCCGAACTTTTCCAGGGGTTCTTTCCCGGCCTCCCGGCGGATGACCCGGGGCACCTGCAGGCGGCCGTCCAGCAAGGGAGTCACATAGCGGGCTCGGGAAACGTCGCTTTCATCCCCGCAGAGCATTTCCGGGCCGAACACCACAGCCTGGAACTCCATTCCCCCATGGTCCAGGGGCTGGGCAGCATGAAGCTCTCCGCTGTTAAAAAGCACCAGGTCCCCTTCCCGGGCCGTAAAGTGGCTGCTGCCGCACTGGATGCGGGCGGTGCCCCGGCTGACCTCAAAGAGCTCTATTTCGTCGTGCCAGTGGCATTCCAGCTGGACCATATTGTAGTAGGGGGGCCGTATGCGGTAACAGCTCACCGGCAGGCCAGGCTCGCCGTGCTTCCGCTGCTCTTTCAATGCCCTGTCTTTCATGGGCTCGCCTTCCTTCTGACTTCTTTGGATTGTAAGGATTTGCTTTAAATAAAGAAAAATGGTCAAAATAATGCAATAAATTGCCGCTTTTCCTCAAGAGTTTTTTGTTTTTTTATTTATAATAGAACTGTACAGTTTTGGTCTGTTGAGGTTTTGGCCCTGGGGAGGGGAATCCCGTTTTCCGGCAGGCCAAGTCTCTTTTATTGTATCTCACGGAATAAGGTTTTTCAACCGCATTGGAAAAATTACTGGAAAAGCAAGAAAGGATGGCAAAGGATGAAATTTACCAAGGGCTATTGGATGAACCGCCCCGGCGTACAAGCGGCGGATGTGGTGCAGATCCGCGAGGTGAAGGTGGAGCAAAACCAGGTATACCTGTATTCGGTGCCCTACCGGGAAGACGTGCGGGCCATGGATGGACCGGTGATGGAGCTGTTCATCACCTCCCCGAAAAAAGACATTCTGCGCACTCAGGCCTACCACTTTATGGGCAGCGCGAAAAAAGAGCCCCAGTTTGAAATGGACATGGAAGAGCTTCCTTTGGAAGTGGAAGAAACGCCCGGCTCCCTTTCTATTAAAAGCGGGAAAACCGAGCTGCGCATTACCAAAAACCCGGCTTCCTTCGTTTATTATTACGAGGGGAAGAAGCTGGCAAATATTGGCGACCGGTTCGGCCATGCCATGATCAGCACCATGAAGACTCCGGAAGGCCCCTTTATGCGCTGTCAAATGGACCTGGACCTGGGCGAAAAGGTTTACGGCCTGGGCGAACGGTTCACCCCCTTTGTGAAAAATGGCCAGGTGGTAGATATGTGGAACGAAGACGGCGGCACCTGTTCCGAAATCGCCTATAAAAACATTCCCTTCTACCTGACCAACAAGGGTTACGGCGTTTTTGTGAACACCAGCGGAAAGGTTTCTTACGAGATCTGCTCCGAGGTGGTCACCCGGGTGCAGTTCTCCGTACCCGGCGAAAAGCTGGATTTTATGCTGGTGGGCGGCGGCGACGGGAAAACCGTGCTGCAAAACTATACGGCCCTTACCGGCAGGCCGGCCTTGCCCCCTGCCTGGAGCTTCGGTTTGTGGCTCACCACCTCCTTTACCACCTCTTACGACGAAAAAACCGTCACCAGCTTTGTGGATGGCATGGCCCAGCGGAGGCTGCCCCTCCATGTGTTCCACTTCGACTGCTACTGGATGAAGGAAAACGAATGGTGCAACTTCGACTGGGATAAGGCTATGTTCGACGATGTGCCGGGCATGCTTTCCCGCATGAAGAACGATAAAAAGCTGAAGATCTGCGTGTGGATTAACCCCTATATCAGCCAAAAATCCCCCCTGTTCAAAGAAGGTATGAAAAACGGCTACCTGTTAAAGCGCCCCAATGGGGACGTTTGGCAGTGGGACCTGTGGCAGGGCGGCCTGGCTGTAGTGGATTTCACCAATCCCCAGGCCTGGAAATGGTACCAGGGGAAGCTGCGCAGCCTTTTGGATATGGGCGTCGATTGCTTTAAAACCGACTTCGGCGAGAGAATCCCCACCGACGTGGTCTATTACGACGGCAGCGACCCGGAGCTTATGCACAACTACTATACCCACCTGTACAACAAGTGCGTGTTCGACCTGTTAGAAGAGTATAAGGGCAAGAACGGGGCCTGCCTCTTTGCCCGCAGCGCCACCGCGGGAGGCCAGCGGTTCCCTGTGCACTGGGGCGGCGACTGTTCCTCCAATTACCTTTCCATGAGCGAGTCTCTGCGGGCCGGGCTTTCCCTGTGCCTTTCCGGCTTCGGCTTCTGGAGCCACGATATCAGCGGCTTTGAGGGCACGGCTCCGGCCGATGTTTACAAGCGTTGGGCTGCCTTTGGCCTGCTTTCCACCCATTCCCGGCTCCATGGTTCCAATTCCTACCGGGTGCCCTGGCTCTTTGGGGAAGAGGCGGTAGATGTGGTGCGCAGGTTCACCAACTTAAAGTGCTCCTTGATGCCTTACCTGTTTTCTAACGCCGTTTACACCCACCAAACCGGTGTTCCCACCATGCGGGCCATGGTGCTGGAATTCCCCGAGGATATCCCCTGTTCCGATTTGGATCGCCAGTATATGCTGGGGGAGAGCCTCATGGTAGCTCCTGTGTTCACAGAAAGCGGCGATGTCGATTATTACCTGCCGGAGGGTACCTGGACCAACTTCCTTTCCAACCAGGTGGTGGAAGGCGGAAAATGGCTCCATGAGGTCCACGATTTCATGAGTCTGCCCCTGATGGCTCGGGAAAATTCTATGATCGCCGTAGGCGCCGACGAAGAAAATGTAGAGTACGACTATGGGAAGGATTTGACCCTGCATGTGTTTGCCCTGAAGACAGAGGCCCAGGCCGATGTAAAAGACATGTACGGAAACGACCTGCTAAAGGCCTGCGCCAAAAACGAAGGCGGCAAGGTAACCCTTTCCTTTACCGGGAAGGCCCAGGGCCTGAAGGTGCTGCTGCGCAACGTGAAGGGTATTTCCAACCTTTCCGGCGCCCAGGCCCAAGAGACGGAGCTGGGGACCCTGCTGCAGGTAAACGAAGCCCTTTCCCCTGTGACCTTTACCCTTTGATTACAACTTTTCATTCTCTTTTTAAAATATGCAAAAGGCATGCGGCTCTCAGCATTTTGAGAGCCGCACGCCTTTTTCTTTTTTTGAAAACCCGGGCTTAGAGCAGGGACTTGTAAAGCTCCGCGATTTCTTCCACACTGGTCTCCCTGGGGTTGCCGGGGCGGCAGGCGTCGTCATAGGCCGACTGGGCCAGGAAGGGGATATCTTCGGCTTTTACAATCTCCTTCAGGTCGGCAGGGATGCCCACATCCTGGGAAAGCTGCTTCACCGCATCCACAGCGGCTTTGCGGTATTCCTCCTGGCTCATGGCGTCTACACCGGAAACTCCCATAGCCCGGGCAATTTCCCGGTATTTCTCCCCGGTGGCAGGGGCGTTATATTCCATGACAGTGGGCAAAATGATAGCGTTGGCCACACCGTGGGGAGTGTCGTACAAAGCGCCCAGGGGGTGGGCCATGGAGTGGACAATGCCCAGGCCTACATTGGAAAAGCCCATACCGGCCACATACTGGCCCAAGGCCATGCCTTCCCGGCCCTCGGCGGTGTTTTCCACCGCGCCCCGCAGGGAACGGGCGATGATCTCGATGGCTTTCAGATGGAACATGTCGGAAAGCTCCCAAGCGCCCAGGGTGGTATAGCCTTCAATGGCATGGGTCAGGGCGTCCATACCGGTGGCAGCGGTAAGGCCTCTCGGCATGGTAGACATCATATCGGGATCGATAAAGGCCACTACGGGAATATCGTGAGGGTCTACACACACCATTTTCCGGTTCTTTTCCGCGTCGGTAATCACGTAGTTAATGGTCACCTCGGCGGCGGTGCCGGCAGTGGTGGGAACAGCCAAAATGGGCTTCGAGGGGTGCTTGGTATTGGCTACGCCCTCCAGGCTGCGCACGTCGGCAAATTCCGGGTTGGCGGCAATGATGCCAATGGCCTTGGCCGTATCCATAGAGGAGCCGCCGCCAATGGCCACCAGGCAGTCGGCGCCGGATTTTTCAAAAGCGGCCACACCGGTCTGCACGTTTTCTATGGTGGGGTTAGCCTTGATGTTGGAGTAAATTTCATAGGGGATACCGGCAGCTTCCAGCACATCGGTGACCTTTTTGGTGACGCCGAATTTCAGCAGGTCGGGGTCGGAACACACAAAGGCTTTTTGGAACCCTCTGCCTTTCATTTCCGGGGCGATATTTTCCATTGCGCCCTTACCGTGATAGGAGGTTTCGTTTAAAATGAATCTGTTTGCCATGCTGCTTCAAAGTCCTTTCTTTTTTAAAAATAAGGTCCGGTTTTCCGGGGGAGAACTGCCCGGGAAGCTTCTGCTTCCTATAGTAGCAAGTTTTCTGCCAAAAATCAAGGAGAAAGGTTACCGCTTTCCTGAGGGGAGAGCTTTGGAGGGGCGCGGCCCGGATGTCCCACAGGAATTTTCCTGGTAAGAAAATTGAGTTTTTACAATTCTTTTGCAAATTTCGGCGGACTTCCTGCCTGCCTCTATGAGATACTCTCCCTAGAAGGAGGGAGGACTCATGACTGTTTCCGCCGTAAAAAGAAGGGCCCGCCGGATTCGTCGGGCCAAGCAAAGAACTGCCGGCCGGGTTTTTCTGGCCTTTTTGGGTACGATTTTGTCCCTTTCGGGACTTTGGTGTTTTGGGGGAGAGACCCTGCGGGGAAAGGGGCTTTTGGGGAAGGCTTTTGTTTCCAGGCTCGGCTCCACGCCTGCCGAAGACTCTTTCCTGCTCGACGCGCCCTTCCTGGATCAACGGCCTAATTTCCCTACCGGCTGCGAAAGCGTCAGCGCTGTTATGGCGCTGCAATACGCGGGAGTGGCCATGACCCCGGAAGAGTTTGTAGAGGGCTATTTGCCCCTGGGCACCGCCCCCCACCGGGACGAGGCCGGAAGGCTTGTGGGATGCGACCCTCGGGAGGCCTTTCCGGGAGATCCCAGGAAGGAGACAGGCTGGGGCTGTTATGCCCCGGTAATTGGAAAGGCGCTGCGGGAGGCCGCCCCGGAGCTTACCGTAGAGGAGCTTTCCGGCGTCCCCTTGGAGGAGCTGTGCGAAAGCTACCTGGAAAAGGGCATCCCCCTGCTTTTATGGGTGACCATTGATATGGTCCCGCCGGAAGAAGATGTCACCTTCCAAATAGAGGATTCCGGGGAAACCTTCCGCTGGATTTCTCCCCTGCACTGCGCTCTGCTCACCGGCCGGGACCAGACTTCCTATTACTTCAACGATCCCCTGGCCGGAAAAAACGTAGCGTATCCCAAAGACGCGGTGGCCTTGGCCTATGAAGGCTTGGGCAGCCAAGCCATAGCTGTCTTCCCCGGAGCTTAGGGCGGGAAGAGGAACCGCCCAGCCTTCGGGGGTAAAGGCCTTTAAAGCTCCTCCGGCAGGTCAAAAAGGGGGTCCCAGCCCTTCCATTGGCC
>CANSKS010000013.1 GCA_947647615.1 uncultured Neglectibacter sp. | reverse complement strand
CCGACTGTTCCACATCTGCCATAGTGGCCCGAAGCGTTTGCATGGAACTGTCTTCGTTGGCCAGGGTGTACAGCCCCTCGGGCACCCAAAGGGTAACGAGGTCGCTTACAGGAGCATTTTCCGCGGTTAGCGGCAGCATCTGCTTTATGTTTGTTGCCGCATTTTCCACCAATATGCCGTTTTGAAGTTCACCGGCGAGCTTGCCATTGGCATCATAAAGCTTGGCGTTGCGAGTGTTGGTTTGCAGCAGGAGATAACCGCTTTTGTCTGCCAGGGGGGCGGCCTGGCTTCCGGTAAGGAAGCTGGCGGCACGGTAGAAGTTGTTATAATAATTCACTTCCAGCCGCTTATTATATTTGCCATAACTCCAACCGGTATATTTTCCGGTGCTGTCTTTCTTTAAAGCGATGTAGCCCGGTGAGGCTTTATTGTTTCCGTCATAAACATATATCCTGTCTTCCGATTCGTCAATCTCCAGGAAATCATAGCCCACTAAGGCATGGCCTACAGAGGTGCTGTAGGTATTGATATTCACAGGCGGGCCGCCGTTCTTTACCGCCTTCACAGCTGTTACCAGTTGCTGGTAATCTGCCTGGGTTCGCACTGTTTCAAAATCCCATACGCAGGCGTCGATCGCGCTGATCTGCATGCACTCAATGAACCCGCGGACCGTAAGGAAGCTATCGCCCAGATCCCGCCGCCAGTTTATCCCCATGCCCTTGTTGTCTGCGCTGAAGGCGCCATTCAGGGATTTGAAATCGGTTGAATTGATCCCATTGTTTTCCACATAGAGCAAAGCCGCGCTGGTAGCAACACCATAGCAGTTTCCCCCCCAGGTCCCCTGGCCCAGATAAAGTCTTCTGGCTTGGGCGTTATCACCGAATATGGTTTTATACCGCACATAGGGGATTTGGTAATCGGAGGGATATCCAAAATCTGTTGGGCTGTTGATAAAGCCATAATGCAGTTTTTCGAAAACTTCCCTGGTGGTGTCTTTTTCCCAGTGCGCGTAAACGGTAAAGTTCCCCTCTGTTGTAATGTCATTTCCAGGGTGCACCCGGGTTCCTCCGTCCCGTTCTGTATACCAGCCGGTAAAGATATATCCGAAGCGGGTAGGGGTATAGGCGGGCGTTTGATAGGTATCCCCCGGGGAAAAGCTGTGAATAAAGGAATTGATATCGCCGCTGCCAGTGCGTACAGTTCCGCCGTTCGCGTCATAGGTGAGGTTGTAAACTACTTTTTTCTCTGTCCAATGGGCATAAAGGGTTATATTGGCAGTGCCGTGAAAGGGCGTGGCATTGGTAACGACCGTACCGTTTTCCGGCGCGGTGAACCATCCATCAAAATCATGGCCCGCCCATACCGGAACGGGAAGCGCGCCGTAGTTTTCGCCGGAATATATGGTTTTGCTGAGGGGGTTCACCGTGCCTCCATTGGCGTCAAAAGTAGCGGTGAAGGCTGGAAGCGCTTCCCAGTGGGCATAAAGAACCTGAGGGTCGCCATCGTTATAAATGCTTTCGGCGGTTACTGGTGTGCCGCCTTCGACAGCGGTGAACCATCCGGTGAAGCTGTAACCTGTTCGAGTGGGTGTGGGCAAGCTTCCGAAGGCTTCTCCCTTAGTGACAGTGACGCTGCCTGCCGGTACTGTGCCGCCGACAGCGTTTAAAGTGATAGTGGCCTGGGTGGTGTCAAACCAAATGGCAGTGAGGGTAGTGTCGCCGGTAACGGTGTAGCGGTCACCGGGATAATAAAGCGTTCCTTCTATTTCATAGCCGATGAAATGTCCGCCGGCGGGGGCTTTAAAGCTATGATTATAGTTGGAGCGTTTGTCAGTTCCATGGCACAATAAGCCCGGCACCACCAAATCTGCCCCCACCTGCACCGGCGTGGGGTAAGGGGGCTGTTTCCCATAATGGGTGTAATCCCCTTCCCCTGGAGCATAGGTAATCATGGCCATAGGTTGAGCGGTAGAAGCACTATCGCCAGTGTGGTCTACATGGTAAAAAGTAGTGCGAGGGAAAAGGGCATCGCCGTCGTATAAATAGTTTGGCATGGCCATACCCGTCCAATCTTCTGATGTGCCGGAGTAGTACACTTTAAGCTGGGTATATTTGGGAAAATCGTAATCTACATGGTTCTTAAAGGCGCTGCTTCCCAGCACCTTTAGGCGGCCAGGCAAATGGTAGGTATAAATACCGGAATTGAGAAAAGCGCATGTTCCAATGGAAAGCGGGGTTTCGCTATCTTCAATGACCATTTCCGAAATATTTGCGCATTTCTCAAAGGCACGGGGTTCTATGCTGGCAACTGTGCTGGGAACCGTATATTTTGCAAGCCGTAAAGCTGTGGGGCACTTTACCAAGGCCACTGGGTTTCCACCGGCGTCTTTTTGATAAAGAACACTATTCTTATCTACCATATAATAAGGGCTGCCTTCCGCCACGGTTATAGTGCTCAACGAAGAAGACCCTGATACAGAAGTGGTTTCGCCGGTGCGCAGGGCATCCATATCTATGGCCTGCACGGTGCTGGAAAGATGGATGGCGCGCAAGCTGTGGCACCCGTAAAAGGTGCATTCCAGCTCTGTTACGCCTTCCGGCACAGTGATTTCCGGGAGAGACCTGCATCCATAAAACACATCCCACCATACAGGCGAACCTTCCATACGTTCCGGCAGAGTGACGCTTGTCAAATTGGTGCAGCTGGAAAAGGCGCCCCGCTCAAGGCCCGCCACACCATCTTCTACAATCACGGTAGTGATGCTGTCTCTGTCGATGCCGCAATCTCTCAGAGCAGGGACATTACAGGATACGCCTTCTATTGGGTTTTCAATAAGCCCAATTGTGAGCACGCCGTCTTCCAGTGTATACTTTAAATTTTCGCTTAAATAACCGCTGGAGGGAGTCTCGGCTTCTTCCGCGGAAACTGCTGGTACACAGGATACCAGGATACAAAAAGCCAATATAAGAGACAACAGCTTTTTCATACACACTCGCCTTCTCAAAATAATCTTTTTATCTATTATACATAGGAGATATAAAAAATTCAAGAAATTCAACATGAATTAGGGCCTGTAGAAATGCGGGTTACAGTTTGGAAAGAGAAGATAACCGGGAGGTGCCCCTATCATTTCTCACGAAATTATGAAAGCATTGGTTTTCCGAAAACGTTTAAAAGTGGAAATTGCATACTTTTCCCCCATATTGCATACCTATAGAACACCGAAAGAAGGTGCCCTATATGTCAAACAACGTCATCGATGACCGCGCCACAAAGTTAGGGGAATATATTGTGGAAAATAAGGCCACCGTGCGCCGGGCGGCGAAGCAGTTTGGGGTAAGCAAGAGTACGGTACATAAAGATGTATCTCAACGGCTTCGGTATATCGATTCCGGGTTATACCGGGATGTGAAAAGTGTATTGGCCGTCAACAAGGCCCAGCGGCATATCCGCGGCGGTCTGGCCACTAAGAAAAAATATGAGTCGCAAAAATGAAAGAGCAGAAGCCCGTTCCGTCAAATACCTTTGCGGAACGGGCTTCCTTTTTATGGTTAGGCGAGGGAACTTTTCCGGTGTATTACCGGAGCACAGTTTTAGTTGTCCTCTTGTATCACGGCTGCCGGGTCCATAGTCACGCCGCTTCTTTTTACCTCTACATGCAGGTGTGGTTCTTCTGCGGATTCCATAGGGACGGCAGTAATAGTACCGAGTTGTTGGCCTTTGGTAATCACATCCCCTTCCTTTACCAGGAAGTTTTCTCCTAAGCCGCAATAATAAAAGTCATAATCGCCGTGTTCTGCCCAAACCACGTTGCCCAACATGCTGTCGCTGTATACACTTTTTACCATACCGTTAGCGCAGGCCATGACAGCTTCTCCACTTTCGGCTTTCCAATCGGTTCCGGTGTGAATGCGCCAATCCTTCATAGTTTCGGAATAGACAGGAGCACCGGAGCTGTAAGCCTTTAAGATTTCTTCCGAACTTACCGGGCACATCATTTGGCTGCTGAGCTCGTAAAGCACTCCCGGCTGTTCTTCTACAGGCTGGCCCTGGGTTTCGGTAGCCTGGCTTTCCTCTGCCGGACTTTGGGAAGATTCTTCCTGCTGGGAAGCACTTTGGTCCTGCTGAACATTCCCTGCGGTTTGCTGGGCGCTTTGCTGGGAGGCAGCACTGCTTTCCCGTGGGAGATTTTCCGGGTCTTCTCTGTCGTCTTTTGGTGTTACCGGTAAAGTCTCGTGCTCTTTCGAGGAGGTTTCCATACGCTGCGAAACAGTCCCGGAAACTTCGGGGGAACCAGAGACAGGCGCGAGGTAGTCCTGCACCGCGTCGTAAGTGCTCCATGCGGCAATGCCCACCGCTACCAGACATACCGCAAGAGCCAGGTAAAAGCCATTGCGCCGGGCCTTTTCGCTTTGATATCGCTTTCCGTTCATACCATACACATCCCTTTCGGATAATTTACATAACAGCTTGTGAGTGTATTCTGAACAAGAAATGAAAAAAATATACATGTATGCTTCTTTGAAAAGGGAATTTTGGATCCCATAGAACCGGTTTTCGAAAGGTCTTTTGCCTGGCGCTAAGGAAAAGAAGAAGGACCGACTTTTCAGCCGGTCCTTCTTCTTTTAGCTTGAGGGGTATTATTGAGGAGGGTAGAACATGTATCTCAAGAAAAGGTGCGGTCCATTTCTTTTGAGTACAGTTATTATTATACTCAAACTCAAAGGAAAGTTGTTAAGGCGTTGTTAATAAACATTGAAATAATTCCGAGGGATTTGTGAATTTCTGCTGAACAAGGGAAGTTTCAGACGTTTGGGTGAATTTTTGTTTTTTTGCAAACAAACGTTTGCATTTCAATAACTTTCATGATACAATAAGTAAAAACAGGAAGGTCCTGTGTTGGAGTAGGAAGGGAGAAATGTGGAATGGAGCGCCTTACCAAAAGCCAGCAAAAGGTATATGACTTTCTGCGGCAAGAAGCGCCCAAGGGGGTGCCTCCTACCGTGCGGGAAATTTGTACCGCGACTGGGCTGCGTTCCACATCTACCGTTCACGCCCATTTGAAAACTCTGGAGCGTTTGGGGTATATTACCCGGGAAGCGGGACTCAACAGGTCGATCCGCATAGAGGGCAGTGAGGCGGCGGCTCAAGTTCCTATTCTGGGCAGGGTTACCGCTGGCTTGCCCATATTGGCGGTGGAAGAGGTAGAGGGTTATATCCCTTTTCCGGAAAAAACGGGAAAAGAATTGTTTGCCCTGCATGTCAGCGGGTTCAGTATGCGGGACGCCGGTATTTTAGATGGGGATTATGTGGTGGCCGAACGAACACCGGCTGCCCAAAACGGCGATATTGTTGTGGCTATGATTGGGGAAGAGGCCACGGTAAAGCGGTTCTTCCGAGAAAAGGATGGGGTGCGGCTTCAACCGGAAAACCCGGACTTCGAACCTATTTTTTCCAAAGAAGTATTCTTGCTGGGCAAGGTGATTGCCGTGGTGCGATATTATTAAGCGACTCTTCACCATATGAGAAAGCTTTTTCGAAAGCCTATGTTTTAATGGGGTTTCGGGAAAGCTTTTTATTTTCTGTTTTTTCCAACGTAGAAGGTCGGTTTATGGTTTTACATGGATACAGAAAAAACCGCGGTAAGCTTTGCGCCGCCTTGGGGCCTGTTTTCTAACAGAAGGCGGCCCCCGTGCTTTTCACAAAGCAGGCGGCAAATAAAAAGCCCCAGTCCCAAATGTTCATCCTTTTGTGTGGTTTCGCAACGGAAATAGGGCTGAACAGCCCTTTTTAACCCTTCCTTAGAAAAACCAGGTCCATCGTCGGCAACCAATAATGTCAAAAAAGTTTTTTCCGCTTTTAGCGTGACCCATATGTTTTTTGCGGCATACCGCAGGCTGTTGGACATGAGGTTTTCAAATACTTGAAGAACCAATTCTTCATCCAGAAAAAGGTTTCCGGCTCCGGAGGAAGAAAAGGAGAGGCACAGCCCGCTTTGCAAAATTTTTCCGGTTTCCTGCAAGTGGGCGGCTAATTGGGAAAAAGTGACCTCCTTTTTTTGAGGAGAAATGTCTTCCAGCTTTTGCAGGGAGCTCATGCCTTCTACATACCGCTGGAGCCGCAAAAGGCTGCGGTGCATCACGGCCACGGTTTCGGCGGCCTTTTCCGGCAAAATTTTGCCGGTGGGCAGCCCCTCTGACAAGTAATCGCTGTAGCCTCGAAGGACGGTAAGAGGGGTACGCAGATCGTGAGCGAAGGCGGAGTTCAGCTGCCGGCGTTCCTCCATGGCGCGCCAAAGGGTCCGGTTGTTTTCTTCCAGGGAGCTTCGCATTTTTTCGAAAGAACTGCAAAGCCGCCCCAACTCGTCGCCACTGGGCGGGCTTATGGTGAAATCCAAGTCGTTTCGGGCGATCTTTTCGGAAGCGGTAGAAAGAACCGCCAACGGCTTTTTGACTTTCCACCGGAAGAACCAAAAAGCGTCCAACACGAAGAACAGCATGGCGGTAACAGTACATAACAAAACAGAAATGGGCCCAGGGTATTTGTAAAAAAAGCGGGGCAGGCCTTCCGGTATAAAGCAAACGGCGTCGTATTCTTCTATTGGGAAAGATTCTCCGGTAGTCGGGTCTATATAGGCCTTTGGCAGAACGGCATGAAGGTATATTCTGGTTTTGTCGCCTGAATCTGTATAAAAATACTCGGAGGTATCTGGCAGGTAAGGGGTCACATAGGTCTCGTAAATCCAATTATGCAGGCTGCCCAAGAAGAAAAACTCCGCTGTGCAAAGCAGGAAACCTGCCGCCACGCAGGCAAGGGTAGTGACAACCAGGGCACCTTTTAGGGAGATTCGTTTTTTCCAAGGGAGTTTCTTTTTTTGTTCTATGGCTTCCATTTGTACCCCACTCCCCATATGGTTTCTATGTGCTCCCCGCACCCGGCAGAGGAAAATTTAGAGCGTACTCGGCGGATGTGCTCCGCTACCACAGCGCTGTCGCCCTCGCTTTCGTAGCCCCATACGGATTCGTAAATATGTTCCCTGTCGAATATTTGAGAAGGATGCATGGACAAAAGCGCCACAATGTCAAATTCCTTTTTTGCCAGCTTTAGGGGCTCTCCGTTTAGAAAAACCCGATGCTGGCCGTAGTCGATCACAAGCCCGCCCTGGAATTTTACTTGGCTGTTTTCTTGGCGGCGTTCTTCCCGCCGGAGATGAGCAGCCGCTCTGGCCAGCAGTTCGGCACTGGAAAAAGGCTTCAAAATGTAATCGTCCCCACCGGCGGCAAAGCCCTGTACTTTATCGGCATCCTCAATCCTGGCGGTAAGAAACAGAATAGGGCAGGAAACAAAATCCCGGATCTGCCGGCAAAGGGAAAACCCGTCTATATCGGGCATGTTCACATCCAGCAGGATTAAATCTAAAGAAGCTTCGCACAGCTTCAAAGCTTCTGTGCCGCTGCGGGCAGAAAGCACTTGGTACCCCTTTATGGTAAATAAGTCAGTAAGCATGGTGAGGATGTCTTCTTCGTCATCCACCAATAAAATTCGATAAGCCATTTCTGAGTTTCCTCTTTTCCCAGCTGCTTCTTTTTATAAAACAATGCCGTTAAGTTTTCCTTTCAAAAGATAGCCCCAAAAGTTCAACTTTCTCTCTACAGTATCATAATATCACGCTTCCCCATGGAATATCCAGGAAAAAATGGGCCCATACTTTCCACAAACTTCCAGAAAAATGTGATATTGAGGTGTTTGTGGTGAAAAAAGAAGGTTGGTTTCAAAAAAGACTTCTGTGGAAGGCTGCCGCTACAGGGTTTGTTCTGTCGGCAATTGTAGCGTTGTTTCCCTTCGCGGCTGCCAGCCAGCAGCTTTCAGAAGAGGTGATGCGCCTCCATGTGATAGCCGCCTCTGATTCTCCGGAGGACCAGGCAGTGAAATTGAAAGTGCGTGATGCGGTACTGGCGGAAGCCGCAAAATGGTACAAAGGGGCAAATTCTCTGGAAGAAGCCAATTCTGCCGTTTGTTTACATTTGCAGGCTATTGAGAAAGCGGCGGAGCGGGTACTTACAGAAAATCATGTGACGGACCAGGTGAAGGTGCAGGTTTTGGACCGCTATTTTTCTACCCGAGAGTATGAAGAATTCCGGCTGCCTGCAGGAAAATACCGCACCTTGCAGGTGATTTTGGGAGAGGGAAAGGGGAAAAACTGGTGGTGCGTCGTGTTTCCCGCTCTTTGCCTGCCTGCTTCTCAGCAGAAGGAAACAGACTTGCTGGCTCAGCTTCCTTCGGGAGGCCGGGAAGAGTTCCGTTCTCCCCAGGGGTACCAGGTGAAATTTAAAGTAGTGGAGCTTTACGAGACGCTTTTGGAGCTTTTTGATTCCTAACATTTGTCCTTTTTTAACGCCCATGCTATAATATCCTCAAAGCTCAGGACTGCCGGTTTATAAAAGACGCGGCAAGGATTTCTAGTGTGTGGGAAAAGTGAGGACATTAAAATGCTGCAGTTTATATTGGGACGTGCCGGCAGCGGGAAAACCCGGCGTGTCAGGGAGCTTGCGGTGGAAGCAAGTAAGAAGGAAGAAAAATGGCCTATTGTTTTAGTGCCGGAGCAATATTCCTTTGAAACAGAAAAGACCATTCTGCGTTTGGCGGGTCCGGTTCAAGCTTCCAAAATTCGGGTGTACAGCTTTACCCGGCTGGCGGAGGCGGTATTCCGCCAGGAGGGAGGGTTCGCAGGCCGGCGGCTTACCGACGGAGGCCGCCGGGTTTTGATGTCCTGCGCTATCGAAGCCTGTGAAGCTCAGCTGACGGTTTATGAGGCAGCAGCAAGGGGCGGACGAATTGTAGACCTAATGCTTACCGCAGTAAACGAAATGAAGCTGTGCGGTATTTCCCCTTTCCAGCTTTCCCAAACGGCGGAAGCGCTTTCCGGCAAGGGTTTGGGAAAAAAGCTTTCGGAGCTTTCTTTACTTTATGGGACTTATGAGGCGCTGGTAGCAGCCTCTTATTTAGATTCCCGGGATGATCTGACCAGGCTGGCGGAGGCGTTGGAGACCAGCCGCTTTTTTGAGGGAGTTACTGTGCTGGTAGATTCCTTTGAGGGCTTTACGGCTCAGGAAAGAAACGTGCTTAGGCAAGTAATGAAAAGGGCGAAACAGGTGACGGTTTCTCTGTGTACGGATGGCATACCGGAGGAAGGAACGGGGCTTTTCGCGTTGGTAAATCGTACCCAAAGGCAGCTTTTGGCCGCAGCTCAGGAACTGAGCGTGGCGGTAGCGCCGCCGGTGCACCTTACCGGTGCCCCTCGGTTTCACAATGAAAACCTGAAGCTTTTGGAAGCTCAGCTTTTTTGTGCCCAGGAGCTTCTGCAAAGTGAAGATGCGGAGGGCATACATGTTTTCTGCGGGAAAGACGCCGTGGAGGAAACGGAATATGTGGCCGCTTCCATCCGAAATTTGGTGGAGACGGGAAAGTATCGCTACCGGGAATTTACCATTCTCTGCCGGAAGCCGGAACGGTACCGGAGCTTTTTGGAATCGGCCTTAAAGAAGCGGGGCATCCCTTGCTTCCTTTCGGAGCCCTCCCGAGTGGACGCAGAACCAGTCCCTCGGTTTTTGCTGGGGGCCTTTCAGGCGGCGCGTTCCGGCTTTGCCACAGAAGACCTCTTAGAAATGCTAAAAACCGGCGTGTCCGGTTTTGATGAGGAAGAAATTTCGTCCCTGGAAAACTACGCTTTCCTTTGGCGGCTTCGAGGGAAAGACTGGAAGACGGAATTTACCCGCCATCCCAAGGGCTTCGGCCAGGAAATGACGGAAGAAGACGAAGAAGAGCTTTCTTGGCTGAACGGGCTGAGAAAGCGACTGATCGCCCCTCTTGCACGATTTACAGAAAGCACCAAAGACGCTTCCGGAGAAGAGATTTCCCAGGCAGCCTTTACTTTGCTTACCGATTTTGGCCTGGAAGAAAATTTGCCGCTGTACTGCGCCCGGCTGGAAGAGGCGGGGGAGCCTGCCCTTTCTGCCAAGCAGGTGCGGGTGTGGGAACTGCTCATGGAGCTTTTAGATCAAATGTACAGTATTCTGGGGGCCCGGAAAATTGCTCGGGAACGGTACGAAGCCCTGCTGCGGGAGGTAATTGCCGGGGAGGACGTCTCGGAAATCCCCCAAACTATCGATCAGGTGATTTTTGGGACGCCGGAGCAGGTTCGGCAATCTGTCCCACGGGTTACCTTTTTGCTGGGAACGGTGCAGGGAGAATTCCCCCTTGCGCCCAAATCTTCCGGTGTGTTTTCCGATGCGGAACGGAAAGAGCTTATCGCGTTGGAGCTGCCTTTGGGAGATCCGTTAGAGCAAAAAACCATGGAAGAACGCTATTTGGCCTATTCTGTGGCTTGTTCCCCTTCGGAAAGCCTGTATCTCTGCTACCCCCGCAGCGCCGATGGAGAAGAAAAAGAGCCCAGCGAGTTGGTTTCCTCTCTGCGGGCAGTGTTTCCTACTTTACGGGAAGAAAAAAACTTGCCCGACGAATTCTTTGCCAATTCCATGGAGGCAGCTTTTACCCGTATGGCCGCCAGGTTCCGGGAAAATACGCCGGAGGCTGCCGCTCTTCGAAAACTGTTTTCCGAAGAGCCCCATTACGCGGGAAAGCTGGGAGCCCTGCTGAAAGCTGCCGGTGCAGGGCCCCAGAGGCTGGAAGATTCCGCACTGGCCGGGGAGCTTTTTGGGAAAGCCCCCTATTTTTCCGCCACGCAGATTGAGACCTATTACGACTGCAGGTTTAAATATTTCTGCCGTTATGGGCTAAGAGCAAAGGAACGCAAACCTGCCGAAGTAGATGTGCTGCAATACGGTACCTTGATGCACTTCCTGTTTGAACGGGTTTTCCGGGAGCCTCCGGAAATTCGTGCCTCCTGGACAGAGGAGGAACGCCTGGCCCTGATCCGTCGGTTCATTCGGGAATATGCCGATGAAAACCTGGGAGGCTTTCAAAAACTGGCGGGCCGGGAAAGGTACCGGTTGGGCAGAATGGCTCGCTCGGCGGCAATCCTAATTCGCCATGTGGAGGAAGAACTGGGGCAAAGCAGGTTCCAGCCGGAATATTTAGAGCTTTCTTTGGGGCATGAAAGAGGTTTCCCCCCTTTGAAGGTGGAGACAAAAGACGGTCATGTGGTGACAGTGGGCGGGACCATAGACAGAGTGGATACTTACCGCCAGGGAAGCCAGCTTTATGTGAGAGTGATCGATTATAAAACAGGCCGGAAGGATTTTCGCCTTTCCGACGTGCTTCACGGTCTTAACATGCAAATGCTGGTGTATTTGGCGGCGCTGGTAGAAAACGGAAAGGTCTTGCCTGCCGGAGTGCTTTATATGCCCTCGGCGGAACCTTCTGTTTCCGTTCCAAGGGGCATGGATGAGGCTGCGCTGCGGCGAGAGACAGAAAAACAGCTGCGCATGAGCGGCCTGGTGCTCAGCAATTCCGAAATTCTCACCGCCATGGAGGAGGGGGCAAAGGGAAGGTTTGTTCCGGCGGCCCTGAATAAAGATGGAGAGTTTACTCGCACCAGTTCGGTGCTTACCCTAGAAGAGCTGGCTGCAGTGCTGCGCTATTCCAAACGGCTCATTGCTTCTATGGCGGAGGAGTTGTGGGCAGGAAATGTGCAGGCTCTTCCTAACCTTAAAAATAAGAATGCCTGCCGGTTTTGCCCCTATGGGCCGGTATGTGCAAAAGAATATGGGGAAAAAGATGTGGAAAAGGAGAAACTTTCCAAAGAGCAGGTGTTGAAGGAAATGGGCTTTACAGAAGCGCGGGACCGTAGGGAAAAGGAGGGGACGTTATGGCAATGACATGGACAGAAAACCAATGGGATGCCATTTCTGCCCGCCGGGGGACAGTACTGGTGGCAGCTGCGGCCGGTTCCGGAAAAACAGCGGTTTTGGTCCAGCGGGCCATAGAGCGCCTCACAGACCAGGAACATCCCACTTCCGCAGATCAAATGCTTATTGTGACATTTACCAAGGCTGCGGCAGCAGAAATGCGGGCCAGACTGGAACAAAGGCTTTATGAACTGCTTAGGGCCCAGCCCCACAATGGGCTGCTGCGGCGGCAAAGCGTTTTGCTTACCCAGGCGCACATTGGAACGGTAGACAGTTTTTGCGCGGAAATGGTGCGGGAGTTTTTTCAGGAGTTAAACATTTCGCCCGATTTTAAAATTGTCTCTGACAAACAAAAGGAAGATCTCACCTGGGAAGCTATGGGCCAGATATTGGGCGAAGCTTTCGAGGAAAACCGGGTGCAGGAACTGGCCGACGCCTTTGCCGGAGAACGGGACGATAAGAAGCTTTCGGAAATGGTGCTGCGGCTTTACGAGTTTATGCAGTCGCATCCTTTTCCGAAACGCTGGCTCAGAGAAAAGGTAGAGCAGTACGAAACAGGGAGCCCAATAGAGGCCACGCCCTGGGGCCAGGTGATTTTGGAATACGGCAGGGAAACGGCGGAGCATTGCCTGAGGGTAGGAAACGCGGCCAAAAGAGAGGCGGAAGCAAGCGGCGACGAAAAGCTGGCTGCCGCTTACCTGCCGGCAATTTCGGGAGATCTGGCCCTTTGCGAAAAGACCAGAGAGCTCCTGATTTCCAGGGATTGGGACGGCGTTTCCCGCCATTTGCGAGGGCTTTCTTTCCCGCGGCGGGGCCCCTTGCGGGGATATGACGGGGACCCTTTAAAGGAACGGTTGGAGCTTTTCCGCACGGAGGTAAAGGGTGCTCTGCAGGATTTGTCGGAGCTCTTCGCTTCCGGCGCCGCTGAAAGCCAGGAAGAGCTTCGGAAAACAGCCCCCTTGGTTCAGGGGCTTGCGGAACTGACGTTGGCCTTTTCTGAACGGTATGAGCAGCGGAAGAAAAAACTGGGATTTTTGGATTACAGTGACCTGGAGCATTTGGCCATACGGCTCTTCCTGGGAGAGGACGGCGGCCCTACCTCCGCCGCCAAAGAGGTAGCCGCCAGGTTCGAGGAAATTATGATCGATGAATACCAGGATATCAACGAGGTACAAAATTCCTTGTTCCAGGCTATTTCCCGGGATGGAAAAAACCTTTTCATGGTGGGCGACGTAAAGCAGAGTATTTACGGTTTTCGCCGGGCTATGCCGGAGATCTTTCTCAAATGCAGGGGCAGCTTTGAAAAATATGACAGGCTCCAAGACCAATACCCCGCTTACCTGGTATTGGACCGGAATTTCCGTTCCAGAAGCACTGTGACAGATTCTGTGAATTTTGTCTTTTCCAGGCTCATGTCAAAAGAAGCGGGTGATATCGATTATACCGGGGAAGAAATGCTGGTTTGCGGCGCGGAATACGAAGAAAAGCCCGGATGCGAAACGGAAATGATCTTTTTAGAGCGGGAATCGGGAATTCCGGCCGAAGAGGCGGAAAGCGCCAGCATCGCCAGGAAGATCCAGTCCATGTTGAAAGAGGGGTTTACCGTTTCCGGAAAAGACGGGGAACGCCCTGCTCAATATGGGGACTTCTGCGTTTTGCTGCGAAGTGCCAACAAATATGCCCACAGCTATGCCCAGGCTTTGCAAAGGCTGGGGATTCCGGCAAAAGCCTCGGTTGCCGGCGGTTTTTTCGCCGCTCCGGAGGTGGCGGTGATGCTTTCTCTTCTGCGGGTAGTGGACAACCCCAACCAGGATATTCCCTTGCTTTCCCTGCTCATGAGTCCCCTGTACGGCTTTACGGCGGACGATGTAGCCCGGCTGCGCCTGAATGACCGGGACCGTCCCCTGTACCTTTCCCTTGTTCAAGCAGCTGAGACAGAGGGCCGGTGCGCGGAGATCCTTCAAGATATCCGTCACTACCGGGCAGTTTCCGCCACGATGGCTTCCGACACCTTTGTGAGCTATTTATATAGCAAGACCGGGTATTTAGACATGGTACTGGCCATGCAGGAAGGGGAAACGCGGCTCTCCAACTTGTACTTATTACAGCGTTATGCCAGGGAGTATGAAGCTTCCGGATACCATGGGGTTTCCGGCTTTGTACGGTTTTTAGACAGGCTCCGCCAAAGCAATTCCGACTTGCAGGCCGCGGAAGTTTCCGGGGAAGGGGAGCAGGCAGTTCGTGTAATGAGTATTCATAAATCGAAGGGCCTGGAATTTCCCGTGTGTATTTTGGCAGGATGTGGCCGGAATTTTGTGACAGAACGTTCCGAAGTGCTGCTGCACCCGGAATTGGGCTTAGGGGTAAAGCTAAAAGACCGGGAACACTCTGCCAGGTTTACCACCACAGCCCGGGAGGCCATTGCCCTGGAAACCGCCAGGAGCGGCGCGGCGGAAGAACTGCGAGTACTGTATGTGGCCATGACCAGGGCAAAGGAAAAGCTTGTGATGCTTACTTCCGGCAGCGGGCTGGAAAAGTCTTTTGCAAAGCTTTCGGCCCAGGTTACGCCGGAAGGAGTGTCGCCCTATACGGTGCGCAGTGTGCGAAACGCCGGACAGTGGCTGGCCCTTTGTGCCCTCATGCATCCCAACGGCACGGAGCTGCGCAGACTGGCAGGGGCAGAAGATCTTCCTTTTTGTACGGAAGCGGGTGCTCCCTGGCACATAACCTATGAGGTTTACCTGCCTCCGGAGTTAAAAACAAAGGAGGAGCAAAAAGAGAGCCCGGCCGTTGCCGACCAGGCCTTTTATGAGGCGCTGAAGCGCCACACAGAATTCCAGTATCCCTATGAAGCCCACCTGGGGATCCCTGCCAAGGTTTCCGCTTCTAAGCTGACGGCGGCCCAAGCAGGGGAGCAGGGAATTTCCCTTACCCGGCCGGCCTGGATGGGGGAAAAAGGCATGACTCCGGCAGAACGGGGCATTGCCCTTCACGATTCCATGCAGTACGCCGACTTTTCCGCTGCCGCAAAAGACCCTGCCGGAGAGCTGGAGCGGCTTCAAAAGCTGCGCTTTCTCACGCCGGAACAAGTTCAAGCGGTGGAGCTTTCTCGGGTTCGAAAATTTTTTGCGAGCCCCTTGGGGAAGCGGGTGTTAAAAGCGGAACACCTGGAAAAGGAGCGCCGGTTTACTGCAGAAATACCGGCCGAAATGGCAGGAGAGGAAAACTGTCCAGAGGCTTCCGTGATTTTGCAAGGAGCCATAGACTGTGTTTTTTCCGAGGGGGGAAAGCTGCACATTATTGATTTTAAAACGGACAAGGTGAAAGAATTGGAGGAGCTTTGGCAGCGCTACGGCACCCAGATTCGCCTGTATGCCTACGCCATGGAGCAGGTCACCGGTATGCAGGTGGGAGAGCTGTTCCTTTATTCCACCTATCTAAACCAGGGAAAGGGGGAAAACTACCACGGGGAAGAGAAATGAGGGCTTCCCCCCGGCTTTTATGGGGCCGGCGAGTGTTATTGGGAAAGCCCGATGATGTCGTCTACCGGCAGGGAAAACAAAATTCCCCGGCATTCTGTTTTCAACCCGGCACTGTGGTTGATGGCCTGCATAACAGCCCGCTTTTCGGTCTTGGGCACCAGAATGGCCACGATCTCCTTTTCCGGCTGCAGGGTAAAGTTAAGCAGGTTTTGGGTGTCCTCATACCCCACCCTGCGGGCGGAGATCACCGTGCCGCCCTTTGCTCCGGCCGACCTGGCGGCCTCCATCACCCGGTCGGTATACCCTCGGTTTAGAATGGAGAGAACAAGCTCATATTCGTGATTGATCTTATCGTTTTCTGGTACGTCCATATTGATTTCCTCCGTATCATATTCCGGTTTCAGCAGTACTTGGGGAATTTGAGCGCTGATGCCGGAAAGGGGTATTGTGAATAGAATACCCATCCCGGGCTTTTCCAGTTTTAATACCTGCCGGGCCTCCTGCAACACTTTTGGGATCTTCCTGCTGGGGGCCAAGGTCCAAACTACTTCTTTGGCAGTTTCGCTTAGCCCAAAATAGCTGAGTATTTTGGAATTGGCCGTACCGGAGCCCAAGCAGGCGAAGTCAAAATGTAGGTGATGGGCCCGGAAAAGATCTGCCGCCTTCGTTCCTTTGCCTCGGTCTACAATTGTAATCAAAAGCTTTAAGCGATCTGTGGAAAGGTTAGGGTTCATAGGAAGTCTCCTCTGGGTCGTCATAATCTATGATATCTTCAGAGGTCATCATAGAGGCCTCTGACTCTGTAATCTCTTGCGTGCGCCGCAGCTTTCTCTGGTAGAAGGCGCCCAGGCACTGGATGGTTACCAAAGGGGTCATGGCCACCATGGCCACGATGCCGAAGGCATCCGTTAAAACATCGCCTCCCAAAGCGTTACAGGCGCCCATGGCAAAGGGAAGCAGGAAGGTGGCTGTCATAGGCCCGCTGGCCACCCCGCCGGAGTCAAAGGCAATAGCAGTGAAAATGCCCGGCACCCGCCGGGAAAGGAGCAAGGCTGCCGCATAGCCGGGAACCAGAAACCAGAGGCTGGAAATGCCGGTGAGTACCCGCAGCATGGCAATGCCCACCGAAATGGAAACGCCTATGGAAAGGCTCAGGCGCATGGCCTTCTGCGGTACTGCGCCGCCGGTGATCTCTTCCACCTGCTTGTTGAGCACATGAACGGCTGGCTCCGCCGCCACGATGAAATAACCCACTACCATGCCAATGGGGATGAGCACCCAGTTATAGTCCAGCTGAGCAATAGCGCTTCCCAAGTAGTTTCCCGCAGGCATAAAGCCCACATTTACCCCGGTAAGAAACAGGACGAGCCCCAAATAGGTATAGATAATCCCCACTGCGATGCGAATGAGAAAGTCGCGGCTCATCCGCAGAGAGACCAGTTGGAAAACCGCGAAGAACAGGATCACGGGCAGCAGCCCCAGCGCCACCTCTTTTAAATAGATGGGGAAGCCCCTCAAAAATTGCAGACCTGCTTCCTGGGAATAGAAAGTGGTAGTAACAGGGAAGGGAGTATAGGCGATTTCTGTACCTTTGAAACACATGCCCATAATTAGCACTGCAAAAATAGGGCCAATGCTGCACAGCGCCACCATGCCGAAGCTATCGGTTTCGGCGTCTTTAGCGCCTGGACGGGCAGTAGCGATGCCAATACCTAGAGCCATAAGGAAGGGCACCGTGATGGGACCGGTAGTAACGCCTCCCGCGTCAAAAGCCACCGCAAGAAATTCCCGGGGAACGAATAGCGACAGCAAAAAAACTAGTACATAAAAGGCTATCAAAAGGCGGTTTAGGGTTATCTTGCCTTTTAAGGTACGCAAAACAGACACCACCAAAAAAGCGCCCACCCCGGCAGCCACAGTAAGTATGATGACAAGGTCGGGCACTGCCGGAACTTGATCTGCCAGTACCTGCAGGTCGGGCTCCGCGACGGTGATGAAGCCGCCGAGCATGAAGCATATCAGCAAAGCCGGCCAAATACGCTTTCGGCTGATGCGGGCTACCTGGCTGCCGACGCTGTCCCCAATGGGCATCATAGAGATGTCGGCGCCCAGCGAAAAAAGGCCCATGCCCAAAATTAGCAAAACAGCGCCTAACAGGAACATAAGCAGGGTGCCAATGGGCATATCCGGCGCCAAGGTGAAGCTCATCAGCAATACGATAACAGTGATGGGGAGTACGGAAAAAAGAGCCTCACTGATCTTAATTTTCAGGTTTTTTCTCATTCGTTCGCGATCACTTCGCTTTCTTTTTGGGATAAGGGCATTTTTGCCGAAAAGCCCCAGCGGCGAGGGACGCAGACAGCGTCGCTACAAAAAGAATTTTTGTACTAAATTAACTATACCAGAATTTCCTTGCTTCGTCCAGAATATTTTGTGCGGGGACTTGACGACTGGGATTGGCCCTTGTAAACTATACTAAAAACCTTTTTTGAAAGAGTTTTGTAAAATCTATTGTTTCGTTGCCGCGGGAAAACGAAAAAGGCGGCCATTAGGTCTGTTACTTTTTGCTTTCTTCGCTTTCCTGGTTGAGAGGAGGTCGAGTGTGGAGCTTTTAGAATTTTTTGCGGAATATCCAAAAGTAGCGTTGGCGTTTTCTGGCGGAACAGATTCCGCCTATTTGTTGTATGCTGCTCTTAAAAGTGGGGCAAACGTGCAGCCCTATTATGTGAAAACCGCCTTTCAGCCACGTTTCGAATGGAAAGACGCCCGGCGGCTTTGCCGTCAGCTGGGGGTAGAGCTTTCTGTGGTGGAGCGCGATATCTTTCGCTGTGCTCAAGTGGTAAAAAATTCTTCCGACCGCTGTTACCACTGCAAAAAGGAGATGTTTTCTGCCATGAAAGCCCGGGCGGCCCTGGAAGGGTTTCCAGTGCTCATCGATGGCACCAATGCTTCTGACGACGCAGGAGACAGGCCCGGCATGCGGGCCATAAGGGAGCTGCAGGTTCGTTCGCCCCTTCGGGAATGCGGCATTACCAAGGCCCAGGTGCGCAAGCTTTCCAAAGAAGCGGGACTTTTTACCTGGAAAAAGCCGGCTTACGCCTGTTTGGCAACCAGAATCCCCGCCGGTACGGCTTTGACCCAAGAGGCTTTGAAAAAGGTGGAGGCTGCGGAAGAGCGTTTGTTCCAAATTGGTTTTTCCGACTTCCGGGTGAGGGTGTTTCATGGGGCGGCGCGGCTACAGTTTCCGGAAGATCAGCTTTCTGAGGCCTTTCGCCGGAGAGAAGAAATCAAAAGCGTACTTGCGCCCTATTACTCCCAGGTGCTCTTGGACCTGGAAACAAGGTAGCTGAAATTTTGGTTTTTAGAACAGAAAGGAATGGCGAATGAATCAACAGGAAATACGGGAGCTGTTGGAGCAAGTGGCACAGGGTCAATGCCCCGTAGAAGAGGCGGTGACAGCCCTGAAAATGGAGCCCTTTCGGGATATGGGCTTTGCTAAGATAGACCGGCACCGGGGCCTGCGCCAGGGAGTGGCCGAAGTGATTTACGGGGCGGGAAAAACACCCCGGCAAGTAGAGGCGATTGCGGCCTCTATGTGGGAGGAAGGAGAAAAGACCATTCTCATCACCCGAATGACCAGGGAAACGGCAGAATATGTGGGAAAAACTTTGCCGCTTACCTACCATGAAATGGGAAAGATCGGCATTGTGGGAGAAATGCCACAGCCTACCGGAAAAGGTGCTGTCGTGGTGGCCACCGGGGGCACCAGCGATATGCCTGTAGCGGAGGAGGCGGCTCTCACTGCGGAGGCTTTGGGAAACCGGGTCACCCGTCTTTATGATGTGGGTGTGGCGGGGCTGCACAGGACCCTTTCCCACTTGGAAGATATTATGAGCGCCAGGGTAATTGTGGCCATTGCAGGCATGGAAGGGGCGCTGGCCAGTGTGATCGGCGGCCTTGCCGATTGCCCGGTAATTGCCGTGCCCACCAGTGTGGGCTATGGCGCTTCCTTTGGAGGCCTTGCCGCCCTGCTCTCTATGCTGAACTCCTGCGCCAGCGGCGTCAGTGTGGTAAATATTGATAACGGCTTTGGGGCGGGGTATCTGGCCAGCATGATCAACCATCTTTCTTAAAAAGGAGAGGGACAAAACCATGAAAACTTTGTATTTGGAATGCGGCATGGGCGCGGCAGGGGACATGCTTACCGCCGCGCTGCTGGAGCTGCATCCCCAACCGGAGGAGTTCGTAAAGCGGCTGAACGCCTTAGGGCTTCCCGGGGTGGAAATCGCGGCGGAGCCCATGGTGAAATGCGGTGTCACCGGTACCCATATGAGGGTGACCGTACTGGGGGAAGAAGAGGAAAGCTGCGACCATACCCACGATCACGCCTGCGGGGGAGGGCACCGGCACGAACACGCCCATGGCCACAGCCACACGCATGAGCAGTTTCCCTCGGAGGCGCCGGAAGAGGGCCACGGCCACCATCACCATGCGGGCATGGAGGAGATTCGCCATATCCTGTCCCACTTACAGGTTTCGGAGGCGGTGCGGCACAATGTGACGGCAGTTTATGAGCTGATCGCTCAGGCGGAGAGCAAAGCCCATGGCAAGCCGGTGGAAATGGTACATTTTCACGAGGTGGGGGCCTTGGACGCCATTGCCGACATTACGGCGGTATGCCTGCTGCTGGAAGAGCTGAAGCCGGATGAGATTGTGGCGTCTCCCGTTCATGTAGGCAGCGGTCATGTGCACTGCGCCCATGGAATTTTGCCGGTTCCGGCTCCCGCCACCGCCTATATTCTTCAAGGCGTGCCCACCTACGGGGGCAGGGTAGAGGGGGAGCTTTGCACCCCTACCGGTGCCGCTCTGCTCAAGCATTTTGTATCCCGGTTCGGCGACACCCCTCTTATGCGGGTAGAAAAGATTGGTTACGGCATGGGAAAGAAGGAGTTTCCAACCGCCAACTGCCTTAGGGCCATGCTTGGGGAAACCGAGGACGCCGGCGACAAAGTGGCGGAGCTTCGGTGCAATTTGGACGATATGACCCCGGAAGCCCTGGGCTTTGCCCAGGAACGGCTTTGGGAAGCGGGAGCTCTGGAGGTCTTTACCCTGGCGGCGGGTATGAAGAAAAACCGGCCGGGCGTGATTTTAGCCTGCCTATGCCGGTTGGAAGACAAAGAAAAAATGGTACGGGTTCTGTTTGAAAACACCACCACCCTGGGGGTACGGGAAACCTTGTGCCAGCGCTATTTGTTGAACCGTTCCCAACGGCTGGAAGAAACGCCTCAAGGACCTGTGCGTATAAAAAAAGCCTTTGGCTGGGGTGTGTCCCGAGAAAAGCCGGAATATGAAGACCTAGCGCGAATTGCCCGGAAAACAGGAGAAAACCTTGCCGGAGCCGCAGAGCTGCTAAAAGGGAAGTAAATTGGGTGCGGTGCCTTAGCTGTTCCGGTATTTTCCCGGAGACGTGCCCATCCTTTGCCGGAACAGGTTGGAAAAATAATGTTCATCTGTAAAATGCAGCCGGTATGCCGTCTCTTTGACCGACATACCGGTGTTTTTTAGCAGCAGGCAGGCGGCCTCGATTTTCCTGCCCAGCAGGTAATCGTACGGGGTTTGGCCAAAGGCTTTTTTAAAGACTCTAGTCAGTTGGGAGGGGGAAAGGTTTACCTGTCGGGCAAGCTCCGGAATGCTCAGCCTGTCGTAAACCTGACGGTCCAGGTGCTCCCGTATGAGGTTGGCCGCCGGGAGCTCCGGCGGGCGGGACCCCATGGTTTGAGAAAGCATTTGTAGAATTTTGTGAAATAAAAGGGGCGCTTCCTTTTCCAAAACGGGAATGCGGCCCTTTTCTTTTTCGCACAGGGAAAGAAATTCTTGGAAAAGGGGATAGGCCGGGCACTGGGGGAACAGCACTTGTTCCCCCAGGCCGTAGCTTTCTACCAGTCCCTTACACAGGCTGCCCCGCAGGTTCATCCAAATTTTTTTCCAGGGCTGGGAGGGAGCGGAATAGTACAGCTGTTTTTTCCCGGGGCAGAGCAGATAAACGTCCCCCTCACGGGGAGAGAAGGTTTTTTCCGGAGTTTGGATAACGCCCTGGCCGGAGATGACGTATTCCAGGCAGTAAATAGTGGGATGTTCCCGTTCGATCCGATAACGGCTGTCGGGGTAAGTGATACCAGTCATTTCTACACAGAAAATATCTTCCCGGGAAAACTGCCCTGGCAAAAAAGCTACAATATGCTCCATGTTGCGGCTATTCCTCACCTTTCTGCGTGTATTTTTCATTTGATTTTCTTTATTATAGCGGTATACTTCAAAAAAAGCAAGGACGGCGGTTTGCTGCCCAAAGCAGGAAAACGGAGGAATTTCATATGGAAGCTATGCCCAGAGCAGAACATCCCTTTCCGCAGTTTCAGCGGGAGTCCTGGAAGAATTTAAACGGGACCTGGGATTTCGATTTTGACATGAATAAAAGCGGTTTGGAAAAGGATTACGCCCACCGTACCCAGTGGGAAAAAACCATTCAGGTCCCCTTTTGTCCGGAAAGCCAGCTGAGCGGCATTGGGTATAAAGACTTTATCCCCGCCGTATGGTACCACCGGGTGGTAGAAGTTTCCCCGGAGGAGCTCTCCGGTAGAGTAGCCCTTCACTTTGGCGCGGTAGATTACGACTGCCGTGTGTTTGTAAACGGGCAGGAGGCAGGACGCCATAAGGGCGGTTATGTATCTTTCGTGCTGGATATCACCGCCTGCTTGAAGGCAGGCAGGAATGAGCTCATCGTGTATGCGGAAGACGACGTGCGCAGCCCCCTTCAACCTACCGGGAAGCAGAGCGACCGCTATGAATCTTATGCCTGCTCCTACACCCGTACCACCGGCATCTGGCAGACAGTATGGCTGGAGTTTACGCCCAAGGCCTTTTTGGAAAGTGCCCGGTATTACCCGAATATCTCCGAAGGTACCTTGACCATAGAGGCCAAAGCCCAGGGGGCCGGAGAGCTTTTGGCAGAGGCCTTCTTTGAGGGGCATCCCTGCGGCAGCGCCAGCGCCAAAACCCAGGGCGGCACTGTGTGCCTCACTCTTCCCCTTTCCGAAATCCATTTGTGGGAGCCCGGCGCAGGGCGGCTTTACGATCTGACCCTTTCCTTTGGGGAAGATAAGGTAAAAAGCTATTTTGGCCTGCGGGAAGTGCGATTGGATGGCTACCGGTTCCTCATCAACAACAAGTCGGTTTTCCAGCGGCTTATTCTGGACCAGGGCTTTTATCCCGATGGCATTTATACCGCCCCCACAGAGGAAGCCCTCATACGGGATATTCGCCTTTCTATGGAAGCCGGCTTCAATGGGGCCAGGCTGCACCAGAAGGTGTTTGAACCCAGGTTTTTATATCATTGTGACAAAATGGGCTACCTGGTTTGGGGAGAAATGGCCAGCTGGGGAATTGACCATTCCGACTACACGGTTTTTGAACCTTTCCTTTCGGAATGGGTGCAGGCTGTGGAGCGCGACTTCAACCATCCTGCCCTTATCGGCTGGTGCCCCTTTAACGAGACTTGGGATTATGCGGGCAGAAAGCAGATCGATACGCTGCTTTCCATGACCTACCGCCTGACAAAGCAGCTGGACACCACCCGCCCCTGCATTGATACCAGCGGCAACTTCCATGTGGAGACCGATATTTTTGACGTACACGACTACGAGCAGGATCCCGAAAAATTCGCGGAGACCTACCGGCCCTTCTCCGAAAGTACCGGCCCCTTCTACGACAGGTTCTCCGAACGGCAGCAGTATAGGGAAGGCCAAGCCATGTTCGTAAGCGAATACGGCGGCATCAAATGGGCCAGAGAAACTTCCGATGAAAAGGCCTGGGGCTATGGTGACGGCCCCAAAACCATAGAGGAATATAAAGCCAGGTACCAGGGCCTTACCGACGCGCTGTTGGATAACCCCAGGATGTTCGGTTTTTGCTACACTCAGCTTACCGATGTAGAGCAGGAGCAAAACGGCGTCTATTACTATGACCGTTCCCCCAAGATGGATGTGGAGTTTTTCCGCAAAGTAAACAGCCGTAAAGCTGCCATTGAAGACTAAAAATCTCGAGAAAAGAAAGCTGCCGCAAAATGTTGCATTTTGCGGCAGTGATGTCTTTTGTGCTTTTTGAGTAGGGCTGTTTTCTCAGATGATTCCGGCCAGTACCAGCGCCCCCAGGATTAAGGTAGCCAGAAGGACCAGCGCAATTAGGAAAGCGCCCCAGTTCATAGAAGTTTTTCCGCTATTTGTGGAAGCCGCCAGAAGCTTCGCTTTCCGCATCGCGGTGACTAAGGGCTTATAGATCAGGAAGATCAGTGCGCTGTTAATGCCACCCTTGAGCAGGTTAAAAGGCAGGAAAGCGGGAAGAAGCAGCTCCGCCACTGCTTCCCGAGGGTAGCCCATGTAAATGGGGGTGATGAGGTAATTCCACAGCAGCATAACGGCCGTCATCAACACACAGCCGGCCCCAAGGCCCAACACCGCGCCGGAGATGGATTTTTTCTTTTTGTAGATAAAAGCGGCCAGGCAGGAAAAAGAACAGCTGGAAAGGATGTTCATAATAAGGCCGATCCACCCAGTCTGGCTAATAGTGAGCATTTCTATAAAGGAGACCAAAATGGAGATCACTGCAGAGGTGAGAGGGCCAAACAAAAAGCCACCTATGGTAATAATCACATCTTTTGGTTCATAGCTGAGAAACAGCACAATGGGAATACGAATTAAGGCCACCATAGCGAAGGCCAGGGCGGCCAGCACCGCCGTCATTGTGATTTGCCGTGTGTCTAACTTGTTCATAGATCTCTGTCCCTTCTGTATTTTTTTGCAAACGACCGGACAAAAAAATCCCCGGGCGCAAAACGCGCTCGGGGAAGGAACCCAAAAAACGGCCCATGTCATCTTCTTTCATCCGGACTGTCACCGTCGGTACCGGAATTTCACCGGTTCGGCGAAAGCAAAAAAGCTTTCGTTCGCAGACTTTTACTGCCGGTAAGGATTTTCACCTTGCCCCGAAGATCATTTGCTGGTATTATTTTATGACAAGGGGTCTCCCCTGTCAAGGGCGGGAGGGACGAAAAATAAAAAAATTCCACCGGAAGCTTTTGTGGGGGCGGAAAAAGAAAGTGGTAGAAAATGAAGCTTTTTCAAAAGGAAAAAATCATAGAACTGGAAATACAGGCCAACCGGGCCGGTGTTTCCATGGAGGCATTGATGGACAGCGCAGGGCGGGCAGTGGCCCGGGAAACCGGACGGCTGCTTTCCGCGGTGAATGGAAAACGGGTGGTGCTGCTTTGCGGGAAAGGGAATAACGGAGGCGACGGCTTTGTATGTGCCGGCCTGCTTTGTGCTCAGGGAGCCCGGGCGCAGGTGGTTTTGACCCAGGGAAAGCCCCGAACCGGCTTGGCGGAAAGAGCTTTTTTGGCCATGCCTGAAGAGGTGGAGCAGATAGACGGGGAAAAGGAACCGGAGACGGCCTTTGCTGCCTTGGAAAAAGCGGACGCCATTATCGATGCCGTTTATGGGTTCGGCTTTCGGGGAAATCTGCCTGACTTGGCGAAGGAATTATTCCGGCGCGCGGGGGAGGGGAAGGCCTTAAAAATAGCCTGTGACCTGCCCAGCGGTGTAGAATGTGATACCGGCAGAGCGGCTAAAGGAGCCTTCCGGGCAGATGTCACCATCACCTTTACCGTAAAAAAGCCTGCATGTGCTTCTTACCCCGCCAAGGAATACTGTGGCCAGGTGATTACCGCGCCGGTAGGTGTGCCGTTGCAGGTGGTGAAGCAGGCGGAAACCTTTCTCTGGGAACCGGAAGAAAAAGAAATTTTGAAGCTCTTGCCCACTTGTGGGGAGCAGGTGAATAAGGGAGATTTGGGCAGGCTTTTACTGGTGTGCGGAAGCTACGGTATGGCAGGTGCCTGTATTATGGCTGCCAGGGCGGCTCTGCGCTGCGGCGTGGGGCTGCTGGAGCTGGCAGTAGAGGAAAAGCTCTACCCCATTTTGGCCGGAGCGGTGCCCGAGGCTGTTTTTACGCTCCTCCCTTGGGAGCGGGAGGAGAAAGAAGCTCAAAGGAGGCTTCTTTCCTCTTTGGAAAGGGCTTCCGCTTGTCTTGTGGGATGCGGGTTAGGGAAGCAGTTGGCGGAAAAGAGCGTGCCTTTGGTACTGGCCCACGGGAAATGCCCCCTGGTGCTGGACGCGGATGGGATCAATTATGCTGCCGGAAACCCAGGAATCTTTCTTCAATATAGGGGAAGTTTGGTTTTGACGCCACACCCGGGAGAAATGTCGCGCTTGGTGGGAAGACCTGTTTCGGAGATTCAGGGAAACAGGCTGGCACTTGCCCAGGAAACGGCCTGCCGGTTAGGGGCCGTAATGGTGCTGAAAGGCGCCGGTACTGTAACCGCCGCGCCGGATGGAAAATGCGCGCTGAATTCCACCGGAAACCCGGGCATGGCAAAAGGGGGAAGCGGCGACGTGTTGGCCGGTATGGCAGCTTCCCTCCTGGCCCAAGGGGTTTCTCCCTATGAAGCCGCCGTCGCAGCTTCTTACCTTCACGGAAAAGCGGGGGACCTTTGCGCGAAAAAGTACGGAAGGCGAGCCATGTTGCCCACAGATCTCATAGAAAGTCTGCCTCTTGTGTTTTTGGAAGGTTGAACCCGAATTCCTCTTTTTCTTTCTATTTCTTACAGTTTTTTTTAAATTCTTTTGCATATCTTTACAGAATGGAAATTCTTTGTTATGATGGGGAAAGCGTTTTGGTTTTGAGCTGGGGATTTAGAAAGAGGGGGAGTTCTTTTGTATTTTTATTTGTGGTGCTTTTTCATCTATTCTTTTTTGGGCTGGTGCGCCGAGGTGGCCTATGCCGCCCTTATAGAAAAACGGTTTGTAAACCGTGGTTTCTTAAATGGAGCACTTTGCCCCATTTATGGTTTGGGCGTGGTGCTCATCCATTTTTTAATGAAACCCTTTGGCAATAACTTGGCGGTTTTGTTGGTGGGTTCTATGATATTGGGCTCGGCCTTAGAATGGCTGGCCGGTTTTTTGCTGGAAAAGGTCTTCCACCAAAAATGGTGGGATTACTCAGACCAGCCCCATAATTTGAACGGCTACATCTGCTTAAAATTTTCCATGCTTTGGGGAGTTGCAGGGGCTTTGATCGTGCGGTTTGTGGTGCCCTTTACCTGGCGCGTGGTTTCGAAGATTCCCCATAACGCAGGTATGGTTTTGCTGCTGGTGTTTTCTGGCTTTTTCCTGGCAGATCTGTTTGTCACTGTGGTGGCTATTATTGGCCTGAACCGGAAACTTCGTGATTTGGAATATGTTTCGTCAAAGCTAAAGGCCGGCTCCAACCTTTTGGGCGAGGGCATTGCCACAGGTACGATGGCGGTAGAGGAAAAGACAGGCCAGTACCGGAAGGAATGGCAAAAAGAGGCGGCCCGCCTGAAGGAAAAGTACGAAGCCGCGCTACATACCAACAAGCTGCACCGGCGTCTGTTGAAGGCCTTCCCCGACTTGACTTCTTTAAAGCATAACGAACAGTTGGAGGAGCTTCGGCAGAACGTAAACGTGTTCCGCCGCCGTTCTTCGGAAATCATCCGTAAACGGAACGAGGCTGCTATTGCCGCTTATGAAACAAGGCTGCCCGAAGGCACGGAGCGTCCCTTTGCCTATGGCCTTTGCTTCTCCAAGCTTTTCTGGATTTTCATGATGGGCAACGTGGTGGGATTTGCGTTGGAAACCATATATGCCCTGCTCGTGCCTCCCCACCAGTTTGAGCTTCGTGTCAGCGTGGTGTTTGGGCCCTTTATTCTGGTCTATGGCTTTGGGGCTGTAGCCATTACGCTGCTGCTTTACAACATGTATAACCAGAAGGATGTTCTTATTTTCCTGGCAAGTATGTTCATTGGCGGCGGTTTCGAATATATTTGCAGCCTGCTGCAGCAGATTTTGTTCGGCACGGTTTCCTGGGAATACAGCGATTCCGCTTTGAATATTGGTGGACGTACCAATTTGATGTACTCCTTTTTCTGGGGAATATTGGGGCTCCTGTGGGTAAAAGACTTGTATCCGGTGATTTCCCGCCGGGTGGTGGAAAGAATTCCTAAAAAAATAGGGCGGCCTCTTACGGTGGTAATGGCCTTGTTCATGGCGGTAGATATGCTCCTTTCCGCTGGGGCAGTGTACCGCCGTTCCCAAAGGATTAACGAGATTCCCGCCACCAATAAAATACAGAGTTTTTTCGATGAATATTTCCCCGATGAATTTTTAGATATCATTTATCCGCATATGGAATATGTGGGGAAGCCGAAGCTTTCCCGACCCGAAGCGCTGCCGCCTTTAAAAGAGGAAGTTCCCAAGGGAAAACCGTAAACAAGTGAGATCTCCAGCCATGCCTTTGGCTGGAGATTTTTTCTTATTCCTCACGGAAAAGCCACTTTAAAGGGCTTACGCTTCTTGGGGGTCCCGAGTGTTTTGCCGGCCGTTCGAATTTTGCCTAAAAATTTTTTCAAGTGGAGTTGACAAATGTAGAATATTGAGTTACAATGTGCTACAGATATAGAACAAAGTTTGGAGGTGTTTGAGTGAAGACAGAAAAGACAGCCTCGGCGGAGGAATGGAGGCTTATGACACTGCTTTGGGAAGAACCCCGCACCTTGACCCAACTGGTAGAAGCCCTGAAGGAGGAAAAAGGATGGGCCAAAAGCACGGTGGCCACCATGCTCAGCCGCATGGAGAAAAAAGGGCTGGTCTGTTATGAGGAGCAAGGCCGGGCCAGGAAATATTTGCCCGCCGCCGATCGGGAAAAAGTGGCGGTAAAAGAGACCCGCCGGTTTTTACAGCGGGTGTACCAGGGCAGCGTGGGCATGATGGTAAACTCCCTGGTACAGGAAAAAGAGCTGAGCCCTCAAGAGATCCATGAGCTTTACGAGATCTTGCGGGAGGCCGAAAAGCAGTAAGCTTTCCGGGAAAAAGGAAAAGTAGAAATTTTGCCAGAGAAAGTGGTGACAAATTATGTTGGAGTGTGTGGTCACATCATCGGTACTGATTGTTGTTTTGCTGGTTTTGCGTCGCGTGTTTCGTGGGAGGCTTGACGCGCGGATGCAATATGCCCTTTGGGCGCTGGTAGCCCTAAGGTTGCTGCTGCCGGTTCCCTTGGCAGGAAGCCCCATCAGCGTGATGAACGTGGTGGAAAGTCCGGCGCGGGGCCTTTCCCAAACAGACCTTCCTTCCCTCGGGGAGCGGCCTCGTTTTTCTTCCGAAATCCAAAGGCAGTCTTTGGAAAGGGAAGAGCACAGTTCTGCTGTCTCCCAGGCTCCTGCGACATCGCCGGAAGGGACGGCCCACATTCCAAACGGGGCCCTCTCTTCTTCGAAAGTGACTTCCGGATCTCCTGCCCCTTCCAAGGGAAGGATAGATATTTACGAAATCCTGTTTGTGGTGTGGGCCATAGGGGCCGCCACATTAGGGCTTTGCTTCTTAGTTTCCAATTTGCGTTTTGGCTGGGAACTAAAAAAACGCCGGTGCAGAATGGAACCGGAGGGGTTTCCCCTGCCGGTGTACCTGGCGGAAAAGCTGCCTTCTCCCTGCCTGTTCGGTTTTCTGCGCCCAGCGGTTTACCTGACACCGGAGAGCCTGAAAACAGAGGAGCGGAAAAAGCATGTGCTGCTTCACGAATATACCCATTTCCGCCATGGCGACCTGGTGTGGGGCTTGGTGCGGGGGATATGCCTTTCCTTGCACTGGTTTAACCCATTGGTTTGGGCGGCGGCCCTGTGTTCTAAAACCGACTGTGAACTGGCCTGTGACGAAGGGGCCGTGCAGAAGCTTGGGCCGGAGCGCAGGTTGGATTATGGCCGTACCTTGGTAGACTTGATAAGCACCCAGCCCACGCCGGGAGAACTGCTGTGCACCGCTACCACCATGACTTCCGGGAAAAGGGCCATTCAAAACAGGATTGCCAATTTGACGAAAAAACCCAGACGGCTGGTAGTGCCTTTGGTGGCTGTGCTGCTGGCCATGTGCCTTACCGCGGGCTGTACCTTTACCGGAGCCCAGGAGCTCTCATCCTCAGCAGGCTCGGTTCGGGACAATTCCGAAAGTTCTTTGCTGGAAGAAGGGAAAGGAACTGCCACAGAACTGGAAGCAGACCTGGAGGCCTTGTTCGAGGAAGGAGCTCTCACCCTGTGTTGGTGTTCGGAAACAGGGGAGGGGCAGTCCGTGCTGGTGCTGGGAGAAGGGCTGCAGCAGGACTTTGAAAACCTGATACCGGCCTACAGCTGGGAAAGGGAAACGGAAGTCCCAAAGCTCCCGGAGCCAGCAGAACAGCTGCTGCTTTCCAATGCTAAGGGGAATAATTTCCTTTTGGGTTACCGGGAAAGCGGCTTGGTCTATTGGGAAAGCGACGGAGAAGGCAGCTGGTATTCCGCCAGAGCGAAAAGCTCGGAGCAAGAGGAATTCTTTGGCGAAGCGTTGTGGGAAGACCTCTATTCCCCTTTGGGAACAGAGGTGGCATCTTCTGAGATCTTTTTGCAAGAAGATGGGAGCGACCGATTTGAGCTGGCCCAACAATACGCATCGCGTATAAAAGAAAAGTTTCTCTCCCAGCTTAGCTTCCTCTTAGGCAAAAACGGCCGAGCAAAAGATTTTGAGGTGTATGGCTGTGGAATTTCGGAGTTTCCGGTGAACGATGACTCAACCTTTGTGTTTACTGTTCAGGTAGCGCTAAAACCTTGGGAGGGCACTTCTCCCATAGAAGGTTATGAGATGGGGACAGGCCGGTATGAAGGCTATTACCTTTACAATGTGAAATGTCTGATGAAACGGCAGGGCGGTATCTGGCGCTGCCTGCTAAAAACGCAAACTGCCAACAATTACAGCCTGTTGGAGAGCTTTCTGGGAATAGAGGCAGAACTGCTTCAAGTACCGGAAACAGAAAGTTATGGCATGTTGGTGCGTGAAACCTTCGAATCTCCGGAACCGGATTATCCTTTGCCGCCGGCAAAGAATATGGAAGAGGGGGCTTTTTCCAGTGAAGCCGCAGGGGTTGTCAGTAAGGATAGCATAAAATGACCTTTCAAGACGTCATAGCGCTTTCCGAAAAGGACGATAACATCACTTGGGAAGATTTGGAGCCTTATGAATGTGAAAAAGTAACTGCAGCATATAACACTACGATTACCCGGAACAGGTACCCCCTGGAAGACCCGGACTGGTTTCTTGAAGTGGAAGAACAGGTATCGGATTCGTCCATCTCTAAAGTTCAGCTATATGTGTACCGGGGAGGCGCCATGGACCGGGAGGGTTGGCTGAGCATGAACTGTACGGGCATTTTAGAACAGGCAGAGGGGTTCTGGAGAATGAATACTTTTGGCACAGGTGCCGCGCTTTCTTTAAAAAACCGTGTAGAATCATAATGAAAAGAGCTCAGGGAAGGCAAAAGGCCTCTCCTGAGCTTGTTTTGGGTGAAAGTAAAAACTTTTCTGGGAAGCTTATTGGGAAGGTAATGCGCCTGTACTCCTCTGGAAGAAATGCAGGCGCATTGGCTCTAAGGGGATTATATGCGGAACATCAGGTCAGCATAGGTGGGGTAAGGCCAGTCTTTCGAGGCTACCAAGGTTTCCATCTCGTCTACCGCGGCCCGCAGGGCTTCCATGGCGGGGATCACCTTATCTTTGTAATAGGTAGAAACGGTGAGAATGTTTACACTGTGGATTATTGGGTCCTTTAGCGCCGTTTCCAAGGCCTCCTGCCTTTCGTAGACAGTGTCCAAAAGGGTGGAAAGCTTTTCGATCAAAGCGTTTTCTGCCTTACAGGGGAAGCGGGAAGAAAGCTTTTGCCGGGAAAGAACGGATTCGGTAAGCTTTAGAAGGTAATGGCTCACGGCGGGGATAATGTCGCGGCGGGCCATTTCGATCATGGTGAGGGCCTCGATGTGTAAGGTTTTGGAGTATTCCTCTAAAATGGTTTCGTAACGGGCCTCCATTTCCGCCTCCGTGTAAATGTGGTGGGAGGTGAAAAGGGAAATGTTCTTCTGGTCCAAGTACCTGGGAAGGGCATCCACTGTGGTGGGCAGGTTCAAAAGGCCCCGGCGCTGCGCCTCTTTGATCCATTCTTCGGAATAGCCGTCGCCGTTAAATATAATCCGCTTGTGTTCCCGCATCACGCCCCGGATGAGCTCCAGTACAGCGGCAGGCAGGTCTTTTGCCTCTTCTAAGCTGTCGGCGAATTGCCGGAGCTCCTCCGCCACCGTGGTGTTCAGCATAATATTGGGGCAAGCGATAGAAATAGCAGAGCCCAGCATGCGGAATTCAAATTTATTGCCGGTAAAGGCAAAGGGAGAGGTACGGTTTCTATCGGTAGTATCTTTGGGAAGGTCGGGAAGCACGTGTACGCCGGTCATCAATTTTTGATGCTCTATCCTGTCATAGACGGTACCCTTTTCTATGGCCTCCAAAATGCCGGTGAGCTCGTCACCCAGGAAGACGGAGATGATGTCGGGAGGGGCCTCGCCGCCGCCCAGCCGGTGGTCGTTCCCGGCGGAGGCTACAGAGATCCGCAGCAAATCCTGGTATTCGTCCACCGCTTTGACCACCGCCGCCAAAAACAGCAGGAACTGGAAATTTTCGCTGGGGCTCTTGCCGGGGTCCAGCAGGTTTTTTCCGGTATCGGTAGTAAGAGACCAGTTGTTGTGTTTGCCGCTGCCGTTTACCCCTGCGAAGGGCTTTTCGTGTAAAAGGCACACCAGTCCATGGCGGGCAGCCACATTTTTCATGGTCTCCATGGTGAGCTGGTTGTGATCGGTAGCAGTGTTGGTGGTGGTAAAAATAGGAGCCAGCTCGTGCTGGGCGGGAGCCGCCTCGTTGTGTTTGGTTTTGGCCAGAATTCCCAGTTTCCAAAGCTCCTCATCCAGCTCCTTCATAAAGGCGGCTACTCGGGGCTTGATGGCGCCAAAATAATGGTCCTCCATTTCCTGCCCTTTGGGCGCTTTGGCCCCGAACAAGGTGCGCCCGCAGAAGATAAGGTCCTTCCGCTGTTCGTAAAGCTTGCGGTCGATAAGAAAATATTCCTGCTCGGCGCCCACCGTGGTGATGACCCGTTTCGTTTCCCGGTCGCCGAAGACGCGCAGAATTCGCAGGGCCTGGTGGTTTAGATCCTCCATAGAACGCAGGAGGGGCGTTTTTTTATCCAACACTTCGCCGCTGTAAGAGCAGAAGGCGGTGGGAATGTAAAGAGAATCGCCTTTTACAAAGGCGTAGGAGGTGGGGTCCCAAGCGGTGTAGCCTCGGGCCTCGAAGGTAGCTCGAAGGCCGCCGGAGGGGAAGGAAGAGGCGTCGGGTTCCCCCTTGATAAGCTCTTTTCCGGAAAACTGCATGATCACCCGGCCGTCGGAGGTGGGAGAAATAAAGCTGTCATGTTTTTCGGCAGTGATCCCGTTTAAAGGCTGGAACCAGTGGGTAAAGTGGGTGACGCCCTTTTCCACCGCCCAGTCCTTCATGGCGGTAGCCACAGCGTTGGCCACGGTAAGGTCTAAATCTTTCCCTTCGTCAATGGTTTTGCGCAGCGATTGGTAAACGTCTTTCGGAAGCCGTTCCTGCATGACGTCATCGTTAAACACCGCAGTGCCGAAAAGCTCAGGCACGTTTCTGCGATTTTCAGAACAGGTCCCCATTGTTAAAACCACACCTTCCTGAATGAGGTTATTCAAAAAAAGGCGCTGAGGGAATCCCCTTCAGCGCCTCTGCTGTATGTTACTATTGTATACCGAAGTCCCGTAATTTGTCAACTATTTTCCCGTTCCAAGAATTTTTTGTCCCTATTTAAAAAATTTGTAAAAACGGGAGAAACAAAAATTCTTCTTGCTTGTTTTCCTGGTATGGGCTATGATATAATATTGAATACAAAAAAGCGGAGACCGTCCCAAGAGCTAGGGAGGAACGGCTTTCGGTTAGGCCGCGAAAAACATGTTGGCGCGCCGCAGGCGTGGGAAAGGATAAAGCGTATGGCGAAAACGGCATATTTGGTTTTGGAAAACGGCAAGGTCTTTCAGGGCGAGCGGTTTGGCGCCCAGGGCGACGTTTTGGCCGAGGTGGTGTTTACCACCGGTATGACAGGGTATTTGGAAACGCTGAGTGACCCAAGTTTTTGGGGATTGATTGCAGTTCAAACTTTTCCGCTTATTGGAAATTACGGCGTAATCCCCGCCGATTTTGAAAGCGATATCATTGGCCCTCGTGCCTATATTGTAAAAAGTTGGTGCCAAGCTCCTTCTAATTTCCGTTCGGAAGGCAGCCTTGACACCTTTTTTAAAGAAAAAGGCGTTGTGGGGCTTTGCGGCATTGACACCAGAGCCCTTACAAAGATCCTGCGGGAAAAGGGCGTGATGAACGGTATGATTACCGACAACCCGGCCACTGTGGATCTAGAGGCTCTGAAGGCTTACCGAATGACGGGAGCGGTGGCGGCCACCACCACGAAAAAACAATACACGGTGGAACCTCAGGGGAAACCGGTGTGTAAAATCGCCTTGATCGATTACGGCACGAAAAAAAGTATTTGCCGAGCTTTGGTACAGAGAGGCGCTCAGGTGACAGTATGCCCCAGCACCGTTACTGCAGAGGAGATAAAAGCCATGGGAGCGGATGGCGTCATGCTTTCCAACGGTCCTGGCGACCCGGCCGATAACCCGGAGCTGGTAGAGAATTTAAAAGAGATCTGCAAGCTGGGGCTTCCCATGTTTGGTATTTGCCTTGGCCATCAGATGCTGGCTTTGGCCCATGGCTTCCGCACGGAGAAAATGAAGTACGGCCACCGGGGAGAAAACCAGCCGGTAAAAAATCGGGAGACCGGCCGGGTGTATATCACCAGCCAAAACCACGGGTATTCCGTGGTGCCCGAAAGCGTAGGGGGAACGGCAAAAGAGCTGTTTGTGAACGTGAACGATAATACCTGCGAGGGCTTGCGTTACTCGGATTGCCCTGCCTTTTCGGTGCAGTTCCACCCGGAGGCCTGCGGCGGGCCTTTGGACACGGAAATGCTGTTCGACGAATTTTTTGCTATGATCAAGGAGGGGAAATAACCTATGCCATTGAACAAAAGTATTAAAAAGGTTTTAGTGATCGGCTCCGGCCCCATTGTTATTGGTCAAGCCGCGGAATTCGACTATGCTGGCACTCAGGCTTGCCGGGCTCTGCGGGATGACGGCATTGAAATTGTACTGGTGAATTCCAACCCCGCCACTATTATGACCGATAAAGCCATGGCCGACAGAATTTACATTGAGCCCCTTACCCTCACCACCGTCAAGCGCATTATTGAAAAAGAAAAGCCCGACAGCATCCTTTCCGGCTTCGGAGGCCAAACGGGCCTGACCCTTTCCATGCAGCTGGCCAAAGAAGGTTTTTTGGAAAAGCACCACGTGCGGCTTTTGGGCGCTTCCCCCGAAACCATAGATAAGGCAGAAGATAGGCAGATCTTCAAAGACACCATGGAAAAGATCGGCCAGCCCTGTATTCCCTCTAAAGTGGTGACCACGGTGGAGGCCGCGGAAAGCTTCGCTTTGGAGATCGGCTACCCGGTGATTATCCGCCCTGCCTTTACCTTGGGCGGCACCGGCGGCGGCATTGTGAACAACCAGGAGGAGCTGCGGGAAATTGCCGCCAACGGCCTGGCCCTTTCTCCCATCACCCAGATTTTGGTAGAAAAATGTATTTCCGGCTGGAAGGAAATTGAATTCGAAGTGATCCGTGACGGCATGGGCAACGCCATCACTGTGTGTTCTATGGAAAACATGGACCCTGTGGGCATCCACACCGGCGATTCCATTGTAATTGCCCCTGCTGTCACCCTTTCCGATAAAGAATATCAAATGCTGCGCACGGCAGCTTTGGCCATTGTAAACGAACTGGGGGTAGAGGGCGGCTGTAACTGCCAGTTTGCCCTACATCCCACCTCCTTCGAATATGCGGTGATTGAGGTAAACCCCAGAGTGTCACGCTCTTCTGCTTTGGCTTCTAAGGCCACCGGCTATCCCATTGCTAAAGTGGCCACGAAAATAGCCATTGGCTACACTTTGGACGAGATCAAAAACGCGGTGACGGGGAAAACCTATGCGGCCTTTGAGCCTACCATTGACTATGTGGCGGTAAAATTTCCCAAATGGCCCTTTGACAAATTCGTTTATGCCAAGCGGGAGCTGGGCACCCAAATGAAGGCCACCGGCGAGGTGATGAGCATTGCCGATTCTTTTGAGATGGCCCTGATGAAGGCTGTTCGCGGGGCGGAAATCTCTTTGGACACTCTGAACCTGCCAAAGTTTGCGGAGGAGCCGGAAGAAGCCCTGTGGCCCATTGCCATTCACGCTACCGACGAACGGCTGTTTGCCTTATACGAGCTTTTAAAGCGGGGCGTGCCGGTGGAAGAAATCTACGAAAAGACCATGATCGACCCTTGGTTCCTTTCGAAGCTTTTGAACCTGATCGCTTACGAAAGGGAGCTTCAAAAAGGTGAGCTTACGGAAGACCTTTATGTGAGGGGAAAACGCCTTGGCTACCCCGACGCCACTATCGCCAGGCTTTCCGGATGTGCAGTGGACTTTGAACGCCACCCCACCTTTAAAATGGTAGATACCTGTGCCGGAGAGTTCGCGGCCACCACTCCGTATTTCTATGCCACCTACGATACGGCGGAATCCGGAGGGGAAGACGAGGCCCTGGAATTTATCGGCGCCCACCCGGAAAAGGAAACGGTGGTGGTGCTGGGCTCCGGCCCCATACGCATTGGCCAGGGCATTGAATTCGACTATGCCAGCGTGCACTGTGTGATGGCCCTGCAAAAGCTGGGCTATGAAGTGGTGATTATCAACAATAACCCGGAAACGGTTTCTACCGATTTCGATACGGCCAACCGGCTGTACTTCGAGCCTCTTTCTCCGGAAGACGTCATGGACATTCTCCGCATAGAAAAGCCCATTGGCGTGGTAGTGGCCTTTGGCGGCCAAACAGCCATTAAGCTAACCAAGACCTTGGCGGCCAACAACATTCCCATTTTGGGTTCTTCCGCCGATACCATTGATATGGCGGAAGACAGGGAACGGTTCGACGAGCTTTTGGAGCGCAGCCATATCAAGCGGCCCAAGGGCTCCACCGTGATGACTGCCGGAGAAGCCCTGGATGCGGCCCGGCGGCTGGGTTACCCGGTGCTGATGCGTCCCTCTTATGTGCTGGGCGGCCAAAATATGATTATCGCCTACTGTGATGAGGACATTGAGGAATACATGGCCATCATCCTTTCCCATAAGCAGGACAACCCGGTACTCATCGATAAATACCTTTCCGGTATGGAAATCGAGGTGGATGCCATTTGCGACGGGGAAAATATTCTGATCCCCGGCATTATGGAGCACGTGGAACGCACGGGAATTCATTCCGGCGACAGCATTGCCGTGTACCCGGCCTCCGATATTGACGACGACATGAGCGCCAAGATCGTGGCTACCACGGAAACCCTGTGCCGGGAGCTTCGGGGCATTGGGCTGATCAACCTGCAATATATTATTATGGATGGGGAGATTTACGTTATTGAGGTGAACCCCAGGGCTTCCCGTACCGTGCCGTATATCAGCAAGGTGACCGGCGTGCCCATGTGCGACCTGGCCACCAAGGTAAGCCTGGGCTATAAGCTTGCCGACTTGGGCTTTGGCACAGGGCTTTACAAGCCCTCCCCTTATGTGGCGGTGAAGGTGCCGGTGTTCTCCTTCGAAAAGCTTACTGATGTCGATACGCACCTGGGACCGGAAATGAAATCTACCGGTGAGGTATTGGGTATTGGCAATAACCTGGAAGAGGCCCTGTATAAGGGGCTTATCGCCTCGGGCCATCAAATGACTAAGGGCGGCGGCGTGTTTATTACCGTGCGGGATCAGGACAAGCCGGAAATCGGAGAAATCGCCAAGAAGTTCGCCAAAATGGGCTTCGAGCTTTATGCCACCACAGGCACTGCTATGGTGCTGGCAAAGGTGGGGCTTTCCGTGAAGATTGTAGATAAAATTCACGAAAGCTCGGTAAACACCATTACCCTGCTGGAAAGCAAAAAGGTAAATTATGTCATTTCCACCTCTGCCAAGGGCAGGAACCCTGCCCGGGACAGCGTGAAGATCCGCCGGAAAGCCAGCCTTTTAGGCATTCCGTGCCTGACAGCGTTGGATACGGCAAACGCTTTGGCCGATTCTTTAATGAGCCGCTATACCCCGGAAAATACGGAAATTTTAGATATCAATAAGCTCAAAGACGAAAAGCAGAAAATAAAGTTCACAAAAATGTCTGCCTGTTCCAACGATTATATTTATATTAACTGCTTCGACCCGGAAAACCGGGTGCCCTCCCCGGAATTCCTCTCCATTTATCTTTCCGACAGGCATAACGGCGTGGGGGGCGACGGCGTGATCTTGATTTGCCCCAGCGACAGGGCCGACGCGGAAATGCGCATGTTCAACCTGGATGGCAGTGAAGGCATGATGTGTGGAAACGGCATACGCTGCGTGGCCAAATACCTGTTCGATAACGGCATCGCCAGAGGAAAGCAGGTAGGGGAAGGCCGGTATGTACTGCATATCGACACCAAAAGCGGCGTGAAGGAGTGCACGGCCATCACCAAGAACGGCCTGGTTTCCAAGGTAACGGTGGACATGGGCAAGGCCGAGCTGGCCCCCGAAAAGATTCCTGTGCGCCTGGAAGGGGAGAAGGTAGTAGACAAGCCTGTTTCCATAGACGGCGATGTGTACCGTATTACCTGTGTTTCTATGGGAAATCCCCATTGCATTGTGTTTGTGCCCTCGGTAGATAAGATGGACCTGGAAGACTTGGGTCCAAAGTTCGAACATGACCCCATGTTCCCTCAGCGGGTAAACGTAGGCTTTGTGGAAGTGATAGACGAAACCACTTTAAAAGCCCGTTTCTGGGAGCGGGGTAGTGGGGAGACTATGGCCTGCGGCACCTGCACCTGCGCTTCTGTGGTGGCGGCCACCTTGAATGGTTTTTGTGAAAAGGGAAAGGACATCCGCGTCATCTTAAAAGGCGGCGAGTTGAAGATTAATTACACCGACGAGCGGGTGCTCATGACGGGAAAAACAGAAAAAATATACGACGGCGTGGTAGAGGTGTGAACGAAAGCGGGGAAAAGGCCGGCCCCGTGCCAAAAACAAAAGGAGCGGTAAAGATAAATTCGGAAAGAGGGCATGCAGCATGCTGGAGCAGTTGAAGGAAGAGGTTTTTAGGGCGAACTTGCTTTTGCCCAAGCACCGGCTGGTCACGTTTACCTGGGGAAACGTGAGCGGAATAGACAGGGCTTCGGGCCTTATGGCCATTAAACCCAGCGGTGTGGAATATGAAAAGCTTTCCCCGGAAGATATGGTGCTGGTAGATATTGCCACAGGAGAAAAGGCCGAAGGAAAGTGGAACCCCTCTTCCGATACCCCTACCCACTGTGAGCTGTACCGGAGCTTCCCCACTATTGGCGGGGTTGTGCACACCCACAGCCGGTGGGCTACTGTGTTCAGCCAAAGCGGAAGAGCTGTGCCTCCCTTGGGCACCACCCACGGGGATTATTTCTACGGGGAGATCCCCTGCACCAGGAAAATGACGCCAGAAGAAATCGCGGGAGAATACGAGCGGGAAACAGGGAAAGTCATCGTGGAGACCTTCCAAGGGAAAAGCGCCGGGAATATTCCGGCGGTGCTGGTACACAGCCATGGCCCCTTCACCTGGGGCTCTGACGCCGCTAACGCGGTGCACAACGCAGTGGTGCTGGAGGAGCTTTGCTTTATGGCGTGGCACAACCTGATGTTGGACCCCGCTCTTCCTCCCATGCAGCAGGAGCTGTTGGACAAGCACTACCTGCGCAAGCACGGAGCGAACGCCTACTACGGCCAAAGCCGGTGAACCTGTTACCTGGGAGAACTCCTTAGGCTAACAGGAAAGATGGCGTTTCTTGTGAGCCCTTTGAAAGCCATAGCAAGCTCCCCTCCAAGGGGAGCTGTTTGGTTTTAGAACCGCCGGGAAGTTTTTACACACTCACGCGCGAAGAGGCGGCCGAAGCGAGGCCGATGCCTCTCGCGCGCGAAACCACTTAGCCGGAGAAACTGAAATTGCGACAAAACTAAGGGGAAGATGTGATGGAAAGCGTCTCAAAAGTGTTGCGTAAATTGACGGAAGAAGAAATAACGACGGAACTTTTTGACCATTTTGACCGGTACCAAAAAGTAGAACAGTGTTGGCGAAAGGTAGATGGCCAGTGGATTATAAAGGATATTGCCTTTACAGAGCAATGGGGGCAAGCGGATTACTGTTTCCTGGTAAAATGCCTGAAAAACACGGTTGCCACCGGAGGCGTGGTATGGGCTTGCTTTATTGATGAAAAGCTAAAAGGCTTTACATCTGTAGAAAAAGAATTGCTGGGAAGCCGGAAGCAGTATGCCGATTTAACCTGCATTCATGTTTCTGCCGATGCCCGGGGAACAGGGCTTGGCAGGGCTCTTTTCGAAAAGGCGGCGGAGTCCGCTAAGGACTTAGGAGCGGAAAAGCTTTACATTTCGGCCCATTCCTCGGTGGAGAGCCAAGCTTTTTATAAACGTATGGGTTGTGTGGAAGCTTTGGAATATGACCCTCACCATGTGGAGCAGGAGCCCTGTGACTGCCAACTGGAATATTGCCTGTAAAGAACAGGAAGGAGCAAAGCGCTGTTCCCCCTGGGACTCCCGCAAAAAAGTGCAGGAAAAGTCGGGCGGAAAAATTCTATTTCTGTTATACTTTTCAAAACGGCGGAAGGGAAGGATGCCTGTGGCAGGGTGGAGCGAAGGTATGGCCGGCGCCATTGCCTATTTGGAAGAACATTTGACAGGGGAAATCCGTGTGGAAGAAGCGGCCAAAAGGGCCTGTGTGTCGAGCTTTTATTTCCAAAAGATCTTCCATGTGCTGTGCGGGTTTACCGTGGGCGAGTATGTCAGGAACCGGCGTCTTACTCTGGCAGCCCAGGAGCTTTGCTCCGGGGAACTTAAAGTGATAGACGCCGCACTGAAATACGGCTACGATTCTCCCGATAGCTTTTCCAGGGCCTTTACCAGATTCCATGGCATAACCCCTTCCCAGGCGAAGGAGAAAGGCGCGAGCCTGAATTTTTTTGCCCCGCTGAAAATAAAACTTTCTTTGGAGGGCGGCAGTATGTTGGAGTACAAGATCGTAGAAAAGGCTCAGTTCACTGTAATGGGAAGGTCGCGCAGGTTTCATACCGATACTTCTTACGCGGAAATCCCGAAGTTTTGGCAGGAACACATGAAGGGCCCGAAGAGCAAGGTGGTCTGCGGTATGTACGGGATTTGCTTTGACGTAGAGGGGAAAGAGTTCGATTACTGGATCGCCGATAACTACCTTCCTTGGAATGAGGTACCGGATGGCTTTGAAACCAGAGTGATCCCTGCAGGCACCTGGGCAGTGTTTCCCTGCCGTGGGCCGCTGCCCAATGCATTGCAGGAGGTAAACACCAAAATATGGAGCGAATGGTTGCCGGCTTGCCGGGAATATCGGCTTGGAGGAAATTACAACATAGAAATGTATGAAGCACCTTGTGAAAACCCGGAAGAGAATTACAGTGAAATTTGGGTCCCGGTAGAAAAAATTTAAAAAAGAACAGAGCTCTTTCCCAATGGGAGAAAGGGCTCTGTTCTTTTGTTGTCCGTTCTCATAGGCTAAGAGGAGAACACTCCGGGAAAGTCCCCTTGCTTGATACGGCGCTCTTATTTTTGAAGCAGGCTTTTAGAAAGGCGGCCTGCGGTATTTTGCAGGGCAGTTTCGTCCAACAGGGGAAGGGTTTCTTCAAACCGATGGTTGGCTTCTTGAGCGCTCTGCAGAAATCCCAAGGCTTTTTTGATGAGGGATTTATATTCGCTTTCCAGAAAAGTCAACTTTTCATGGTATTTTTCGTCGGTGCCGGGAGTGACACATTCCTGGTAAAGGTCGACGATTTCGTCTCCTTCCCGGCTGGGAAAATATTCATGAGGGGCGGTGCTGTCTAAAAGGCAGCAGCCCAGCCCGGGAATTACTACCATGTCCAAACTTTTCGGGTCCAGAGCGCAGTGGTAAATGTCTGTATCAAAGCCTTGGGCCAGGGCAGCGGCGGCAATTTTTTTCAAAAAGGTAGATTTTCCGGTGCCCGGCCGGCCCTTTAAGAAAAACCGCCGGGGCAGTTCGGCCGTGATCTCCTCAATATAATCTAGGTTTCCCTGGGCTGTGGCGCCGCCAAAAAAGCGGTGGACTTCTTTCCCGCCTTTGTGAGACCCTGCCCCCTCCAACAGCAGGGAAACCGTGCGTTCTGCCGCCACATTTGCCGCGGCGAAATCCATTTCGGAAAGGTAGATGGCCTCTTTTTGGTTGTGGAAGCTTCGGGCCTGCTGGAAGGTTTCCCTGGCCTGCCGCAAATTCTCTGTTAGGGAGACTGCGGCTTCATTGCCTTCTGCCAACGGGCAAAGGACCTCCTGGGAGCTTCCGTCAAAGCCAAAGACCCCGCTGGAAAGCCTGGGGAAGATCAAGCCCTGCAAAGAGTTGTCCAGGCAGTGGTGAATCGCCTGGACTTCCACGTCTTGCTCTTCTGCCTCTTTCAAAACCTGGGAAAGAATTTCCTGCAGTTGGTCGTGACGGTAGCCGCTGAGCCGTATTACCTGGTTCAGCGATTTGAAATTAGAGGAAAAAAAGGATATGTTTTTGGGCCCGGTAGTATTTACAAAAAAGTGGATCACGCGCCTCATCTCTTTCTTTCGAAATATGGTTTCCTTTTATTCTATGCGGACCCGTTTTTTTGTTTCGCGTTGGGAAAAGTTCCGAGGCGCATTTGTCCTTGGTAACACGACCGTCTTGACTTGTGGAAAATGCGGCTAATAGAGCGCAAGCAGGTACCGGCAGTACCAATTCTGCAGGCGGGTAAGCTTTTGCCCCAGCAGAGCAGTAAGGGAATTGACCTCTTTTTGGAACAGCGCCAGTTCTTCCGGGGTGAGTTTATGCTGGCTGAACCGGGCCTTTAAGGCCAATTTTTCCAAGGCTTTTGGAGGTTCCTGGGGGATTTGGAGACAGAAGCGACGGCCCCATCGCAGCAAGTCTTGAAGGTAAGCGTAAAGGGAAAGGGCAGCAAGGTTGCTGTCTTTTTGGCGGAACCGTTTTTCTCTGGCGGAAAGGGTGTATTTTCGCCGCAGGAAAAGCAGGAAACCGCAGAGAAAGAGGAAGGCGGCGGCAAAAAGCACAGCAAGCAGCACGGTCCTTAGGGCGGGGGGCATCCCTTCTCTGAGCTCCCCGGGCCCTGACGGACCGGCGGGGGAAGGGGTGGGGCCTGCCGGTTGGCTCGGTTGGGGGGAAGGCCCTTCCGAAGGCGAGGGTTCCACCGTGGGGGAAGGGGAGGGCAAAGGGGTACTTTCCTCTTCCGGCCCCCGGGAAGGGTCTGCCTGCCCGGTGAAATCCATACCGGGGGTGGCTTCTATGGGAGTCCAGCCCATGCCGGTGAGAAAGATCTCCGGCCAAGCGTGAGCGTTGGAATCCAGCAGGGTAGACCATTCTCCCGAGGCCTGGCCCGGAGGCACTACATAGCCCTCTGCGTAACGGGCGGGTACTCCGGCGGCCCGCAACAATGCAGTGACGGCAGTGGCAAAATGGACGCAGTATCCCTTCCGGCTTTCCAGCAAAAAATAAAGGGCGAAGTCTTTGCCTTCCGGAGTTTTTCCGGGAGTAAGCGTATAGGAACAATCGGCCTGCACCTGAGCGATAACGGCACGGGCAAGGTCGGCGGAATCATAAAAATTTTCCAAGAGCAGGCCGTGTTCTTTCAAATAGAGGTTTAGCTTTGTTCGGGTGGATTCTGGCAGCTGGGTGTAAGCTTCTTTGGCGAAAGGGGCATAAGTGCTGAGCGAGCGTGTAAGAGCGGCAGCTTCCTCGGGCATATAAGAGACGATGACTTCTGTTGGAAACCAATCCTCTTCCCGGTCGAAAAACCGGTAACTCTTTTCGGCCGCTTCGAGAAAGGAAGAAAGGCCTCCAGGGTATTTCTCGGCAGTCTGCGTTAATAGAAGAGATTGGCCCAACCTGGCCCCAAAGCTGGAATAGGAGGAAGAGGGTTCCCAAAAGGCGTTTACCGAATATTCCTTTATGCCAAAAAGCCGGTCTTCTGCCCGGAAAAAGCTGTCACCTACCGGTTCAAAAGAAGACCCCGCCACCGAGGCGGCAGCTAGGCCATAGGGCAGGTAAACTTGACGAGGGTTCGTGCCCACCTGCTGGACTTCTAAATGATAGTAGCCGTAGATGCTGGATTCTATTTTGGGGAACTCTTCAAAAAGCTGGCCCTGGAACAGCTGGGCTTGTCCCTCTTCCGAAAGCTCCCCCAACTGCTTGGACTGTTCTTCCCCCAGAAGTTCCCAGCCGGTACCCGTGTACACGCTGCCCGCAAACCCCTTCAAATAATCGCTTACCGGTTTGTCGGTTTTTACCCGCAGCATAACTTTTCCGGTATATTTCCGGTCGCCTGCAGCGATGAGATCTACTCGGGTAGAGCTCCCTCCTAAGCCGCCGCCACGGAAAAAAGTCCCCGGGCCGCCTTGGGAGATAAAGCCGGAACGCAGATCTTCTGTCAGCTGGGGCCGTTGATAAGTGGCCCTGGGAATGACGGCGGAAAGAGCCGCCATAAGCAGGCCTAGGGCCAAAAGCAGCGGTAAAGCGGAAATCCTTGCCCCGGCTGCTCCGGAGGCGGAATAACGGCGACCAGTTCTGTAAAGTCCTTCCTGGCCGTGAAAAATGGGACGAAACACCAGCAGGGAACCCCAAAACAGAAGCAATAGAACCAGTGCTAAGCGATGGGGCAGAATAGAGGCTACCATAGGAACAGCCACAAAAAAACCGGAAAGCAGGAAAGCGGAAAGGCTGCTGTGCTTTCGCACCAGCGCCCATCCCAGCCCCCATTGCAGTAAAAAAGACATCATGAGTCCCCAAACTGTGAGGAAATTTCTTTCCAGCTGCGGGGAAATTTTGACTAAAGGGATAAGGAGCATGGACAGGCCGCTTTTTTGGCTGTAAGCGGAGATCACCAGGTTTATGGTGCGTAAAAGGCCCTGCCACAGAGGTTCCCGACCCAAGAACACTGCCGTGGCCAGTAAAAGAGGGGGCAGAAAAATAGGCAGGCTGCGCGCTTTTTTTTGTAGAAACAGCAGCGTAGAAAGGGGAGCGAGCAATAAATTTCCAATGGCCAAGGGCCATAAATCCACAGGAATGGGAAGGGCTGTGTAAAAGCAGCCCAGAGAACCTGCCGTTCCCAGCAGGAGAAGAGGGAAGTAAAAGAAAAAGGGGGAACAAAAGGAGATCTTCCGGGTAAGCAGGCGAGGTTCGGAAAGGGAAAGGCCCGAAGGTTCTTTTAGATTTGGGGTTTTCACAGGCGCAGTCTCCTTCCAAAGAATGTTTCAAAGGGCAAGGGCTTTGCTTTTATAAAATCAGTTTTTCTAAAGAACCTCTCAAGGCCTCCGGCAGCAAGGGCAGTATTTCACCTTGGACGGAATGCTGTAAAGCACTTTCCAAGTCTTTTTGGGGTTTAGGTATCAACAGGGTGAGGAGAACATCCGGTAAAAGGGCGGAAAGCTGGGCCAGGTCTTCCGGGCGGAAAGTAGGGCAAAGCAAAATGGCGTGAGAAATTCCGGTGGGAAGAAGAGTTTGGCAAGAAAGCAGCGCCTGCCTTGAGGGCCTTGGTCCGGCGGAAAGGATGTCCTGCCAAAGGCGCGAAAGCAGCCCGGACTCTGTGATCTCTCGAAGGTCCGGGCTGCCGGTCCCTTGATACCAGACCCAAAAGGAAATTTCCTGTGCCGTCAGGAAATTGGCCAGAGAAGCAAAGGCCTCCAAAAGGCAATCGGTTTGAGTGCCGCTGCCGGAAAGATCCAGCAAAAAAAGGAACCGGCTGGAAAGCGGCAAGCTCATTTCCTTTACAAGAAGCTTTTCCTCTTTTTCAGAAAGCTTCCAGTGAATACGGGAAAGGCGATCTCCTTGCCGGTACTCCCGTAAACCGAAAACTTCGGAAGGGTCATTGCCCGACTTAACGGGAGAATAGCGCTCTTCCAGGCTATCCAGCGGAGGAGGGGAAGACAAAAAGGAAAGAGAGAGGGGGACGGATTTCGGAAAGCAAAAGGCTTGGACCATGCTCTTGTTTTTTTGTCGTTTTCGAAACGAGAAAAGTCCCAAATAATCGTATACCCGAACCTCTTCCAAACGGCATAGCAGCTGTCCGCACTGTTGGGAAACCAGGCTATGCTCCACCGCCTGGCCGCCAGGGCAGGCGGTAAGGAAAAGAACTTCCTGTTTCTTTTCACCGGTAAGGGTGTTCTGTGCCAAAAGGAAAAGCCTTACTCTGCCGCCGGGGAGAAAAAAAGGCGTCTTTACCTCTATGCAAAGGGTGAGAGGCTGCCTTTTTTCTGCTTTGGGGGCACTGAAAGAGAGCTCCACTTTCGTTCCCACCATAGCCGGGAGGGAGCACAGCAGAGAAAAAAGGGGCAGAGATACCGCAAGCCAGAAAACATAATGGGAAAGGTAACCGCGGAAGAAAATATAGAAAAGCCCGGTAAAGAAGAGGACAAGGCCATATTGAAAGCGGTGGCTGGCCATGGCGCTACCTCCGCCCTGTGAGCTTTGGCGCCGGTACCAGTTGCAAAATTTCTGCAAGAGGCATGGTCACAGCGGTCCCTTCCAGCTTGGCCTGGGTTTCCAAAAGGACACGGTGGCCCATCACATCGGAAAACAGGGCTCGTACATCGCCGGGGACCAGGTAGTCTCTGCCGGCCAGCCAAGCTGCGGCCCGGCTTACTCGCAGCAGAGCCGCCCCTGCTCGCGGGCTTGCCCCCAGGCGGAGCATGGCATGCTGCCGAGTGGCGGCGGTGAGCTTGGCCACATAGAAGTAAAGCTCTTCCGCCACATAAACCTGTTCTATTTCTTCTTGCAGCTCCACTGCTTCCCGGGGGGTTAGGGCAGGCGTTATATTTTCTACAGGCCGGGTCCCTTTTGCCTGCTTTAGAATTTCCACTTCCTGTTCCAGCTCCGGGTAACCCAGGGAAAGGCGAAGCATAAAACGGTCCAGCTGCGATTCCGGCAGCAGCTGGGTGCCGGCAGAGCCAATGGGGTTTTGTGTGGCGATTACAGTGAAGGGCCTGGGAAGCAGGTGGCTGTAGCCGTCTACGGTGACCTGCCCCTCTTCCATAGCTTCTAAAAGGGCACTTTGGGTTTTCGCGCTGGTACGGTTGATTTCATCGGCCAAAAGCAGGTTACAGAAAACAGCGCCGGGTTGGTACTCAAAGCGCCCGGCGGAGCGGTTATACATAGAAAACCCCACCACATCCGCCGGAGTGACCTCCGGGGTGAACTGCACGCGGCAGTATTCCAGCCCCATGGCTTTGGAAAAAGCCAAAGCCAATGTGGTTTTTCCTACGCCGGGGTTATCTTCCAATAAAATATGCCCCCGGGCTAAAATGGCCATAAGAACTTTGCAGATCACGGGATCTTTGCCCACAACGGCCTTTCGAACCTGATCCAGGATGGATAAAGCTTTGGGATGAATCACAATAGGTTTCCTCTTTCTTTTCCGGAAGATATCGTGAAAAGAGCGTTTTGCCGCTCTTTACTTTCTAGAGTTTAGTTTACCATAAATTTTCAGAAAAGGATAGAGCCAAAAGGAAAAATTACAAAACCCACGAAAGACCCATTTCTTTTCTTTTCAAGAGACACTAAAATAACAAATGAAAAGCGTTGCTTTTTTAAGAAGGCAACGCTGAAAATTTTTATTATTTGCTTTGATCCAAATTGACAATTTCTTTGTGGTAAAGCCGCAGGAACAAGAAAACACTGGCACAAAGGGAAAAAATCTCCGCGATGGGAAAAGCCCACCATACTGCTCCCACCTGGCCGAAAATTTTTGCCAACAGCCAAGCGGCGGGAACCAGCACTACCAACTGGCGCATCAGGGAAACGATGAAGCTGTAAAGTCCTTTGCCCACCGATTGAAACAGGGTAGAGCTTATGATGCCAAGAGCCGCAAATAAAAAGCAAATACAAATGATCCGTAAAGCGGGAATGCCAATACTCAGAAGCTCAGCCGAAGGGTTGAAAAAGCTTAACAGCCATTGGGGCGCCAGCAGGAACAGCAGCATACCCAAAGCCATAACAGCCAGGGCGATGACACAGCCCTGCAAAAAAGCAGACATCAGCCGCTTTTTATTTTTGGCCCCATAGTTATAGCCCATGATGGGCATAAGGCCTTGGGTGAGGCCAAACACAGGCATGAAGATAAAGGACTGCAGCTTGAAATAAAGGCCGAACACCGTGTAGGCGGCGGTGGAGAAGGAAGAAAGAATGCCGTTCAGCGCCATGGTCATGACGGAGCCCACGGACTGCATGACAATGGCGGGCAGTCCTACCACATAAATATCCCGAATAGTCTTCCACTCCAACCGGAATCCCCGGAAAGTGATGGAAATTTCGTGATCCCGGAAAACTACCACCCCAATTCCTACCAGCATGGAAACAATTTGCCCTGCCACAGTGGCCACGGCGGCGCCGGTGACCCCCATAGCCGGGAACCCCAAATAACCGAAAATCAAAATGGGATCCATCACAATATTCGTCACAGCGCCGATGAGCTGAATAATCATGGGCCAAATCATATTGCCAGTGGCCTGCAATATTTTTTCCATGGCCACCGCCACAAAGCAGCCAAAGGAAAAAATGCAGCAAATGGAAATATACTGGTCGCCCATAAGGACAATTTCGGGGTCCGATTCAAACATCTGGAAAAAGGGAGTAGTGAAAAAAGCGCCGTAAAGGGCAAAAAGCAGGGAGGTGGCAATGCCCAATAAAATGCCGTGTACAGCGGCGCTGCTTGCCTCTTTCCAAAGGCCCTGGCCCAGCCTGCGGGAAATGAGAGAGGTAATGCCCACAGAGGTGCCCACCGCGAAGGAGATGAGAAGGTTTTGAATGGGAAAGGCAAGGGAAATGGCGGCTAGGCCCTTTTCACTGACCTGACCTACAAAATAGCTGTCTACAATGTTGTAAAGAGCCTGCACCAGCATGGAAAACATGGCGGGCAGGGCCATGGAAAGAATAAGGGGAAGCATGGGGGCAGTGCCCATTTTGTTTTGCTTCAATGTGTTTTCTGCCATGAACGAAATCCATCCTTTCGTGTGTTCCATACAAAAGAGCTTTTGTACAGAAAAAATCACCGCGGGCGTTCTTTTGCCGCGACGCCCGCGATTTTTGCCTGGTTTTCTCAATTTTTTATATTATACCATATAAAACCAAAGTTTGACAAGTGTTTTATACACTCAAATATGAATAAAATGTGCTGTGTTCCGGCGGGGCCAGCAATAAAACGGATGGTGGAAAAACCGAATTTCTAGGTCCGTATTCGTTCATGGAGGAAGAAAAATCACCTTGCCGACAAGCGGGACTGCCCCAATTGTTGCCGCGACAGCCCAAAGAGGCTCTGCCTTGCCAAGGCTACGGCAAAGTGGTACTATTAAAACAGAGATCATTATATGGAAGGGAGCAAGAACAATGGAGAAAAAGGCAGTCCATAGCAAGCCGAAACGGGAGGTGCTCATCGCCCTGTTTCTTCTTCTGCTGGCAGGTATAGCTTTTGGAGCAAGATACCTATATAGGAAGGCTTCTTTTTATCCTATGGGAGGTCCGGTGCTAGTTCAAGACCGTATAAAGAAAGCAGTGGAATACCGTGTTATCGTTTGCAGCTTCGGCCCCTGCTCCTCCACGCAAGACGGCGGGGAGATCTGGAATACCCAAGAGTTTGACCTCGTCTGCTCCAAGGAGCAGTGGGAGCAAATGCGGCCGGGTACGATAGTTTATTGCGAGCGGAACCAAAGCATTGTCACGGGCCGCGGAGAGGTACACACAGTAAAAGAGGTAAAGCTTGAAAAATTGAAGGGCTATGTCCCGGAAAATTATCTGGACTACTATGTGTATTACTCTTAATAATAGTTCCATAACTGGCAGTACCATTCACTCTTGCTTTGCCGTTTGCTTTAAAGCGTATTGTTTCGGCGTGAGCCCTTGGCTGCGGCGGAAGGCGCGGATAAAATAGCTTAAATCGTTAAAGCCGCAGGCAAAAGCCGCCTCTGTGACAGAGCAATTCCCCTGGGCCAAAAGGTCGCAGGCGTGGCTGATCCGCCGGAGGTTCAAATATTCCATAGGGGTGTGCTGGGTCATGTCCCGGAAAAAACGGCAAAAATATTTTGGGGACATTCCGGCTTCCCGGGCCAGCAGGTCCAGGGTGAGAGGCTCGGCGTAATGGGCCTCTACAAAAGCGAAGAGACTCTTCAGCAGGCGGATATTTTTTTGCCCGCTTTCTTTTTCCGGCAAATCTGCGGTGTAAAAGCCCTGTTCAATCATGTAGCCGAACAGGCCGCAAAGGGCACCGAAGGCGGCAAGGCGGTCTCCTTTTTCCTTTCCGCCTCCCCGGGAGAACAGCAGGTCGGCTAAAAAGGAAAGGGTGGTATCTGTTTTTGGGGGCTTCGGCAGAAGAAACAGGGTGCCCGCGGCAAGCTCCCGCAGATGCTTGGACCATTGGCCACAGGCGTTTCGGGGAAGATTCAAGTCGAAGACAACGCACTGGTAAACGCAGTCCTTTTCTGGCTGGCCGCTGTGCAGGACGCCTCCGGCGATCCAAAGCAGTTCTCCCGGCTCCAGGTGGTATTTTACGCCATCCAGCCAAATGGTGATCTTGCCGGAAAGTACCCGAACCAGCTCATATTCCATGTGCCAATGGTAGGGCATCACGAAACGGGCATGTCCCTCCGAAATATGGTAAAGCTCTAAAGGGAAATCGGGCTCTCCTCTGGGAAGCAATTCGTTATAGGCGTGTTCCTGCATAAACATCTCCTCTGGAAAAGTGAATATTATCCTACTTTTTGCCATGATAACACAAGAAGCCAAAAAAAAATAGGGATATAATGAAAAAAATTAAAATATTCTACCAAAGGGAGGAAATTTAATTATGGCAGAAAATCGCTACCGGGGCGAATACCCCGTGATTGGCATTCGTCCCACTATCGACGCTCGTCGGGGGGCCCTGCAGGTGCGGGAATCTTTAGAGGCGCAAACCAGGGCCATGGCGGAGGCAGCCGCCAAGTTGTTCCAGGAAAATTTGCGTTACAGCAACGGTGAGCCGGTAAAAACAGTGATCTCCAGTGTGTCCATTGGCCGGGTGGGAGAAGCAGCCATTTGTGCCGACGAGTTTCGCAGGGCAGGGGTAGATATCACTCTCACTGTGACCCCTTGCTGGTGCTATGGCGCCGAAACAATGGATATGGACCCGAAGACCATAAAGGGCGTATGGGGCTTTAACGGCACTGAACGGCCCGGCGCGGTATATTTGGCCTCTGTGCTGGCAGCTCATGCCCAGAAGGGCCTGCCCGCCTTCGGTATTTACGGCAAGGACGTGCAGGAAGCCGATGATACCACCATTCCGGAAGACGTGAAGGAAAAGCTGCTGCGGTTCGGCCGAGCGGCAGTTGCCGCGGCCACCATGCGAGGGAAATCTTACCTGCAAATCGGCTCGGTTTGCATGGGCATCGCGGGTTCAATTATCGACCCTGCCTTTTTCGAGGAATATTTGGGCATGCGGGTGGAATCGGTAGACGAGGTAGAGCTCATTCGCCGTATGACGGAAAATATCTACGATGAAGAAGAATTCCGGAAGGCCTTGGCCTGGACTAAGAAAAATTGCCCCGAGGGCTTTGATAAGAACCCCAAGGAGCTGCAGCGTAGCCCCCAGCAGAAGGAAAAGGACTGGGAATTTTCTGTAAAGATGATGTGCATCATCAAGGATCTTTGCCGAGGCAACGAAAAGCTGCCTGAACCTTGGAAGGAAGAACGGGTAGGCCACAATGCCATTGCTGCCGGGTTCCAGGGCCAGCGCCAATGGACCGATTTCTACCCCAACGGGGACTTCGCCGAAGCCATGCTCAATTCCTCTTTCGATTGGGAAGGAGCCAGAGAGCCCTTTATACTGGCTACGGAGAATGACACTTTAAACGGTGCCACCATGCTGTTGGGCAAGCTGCTGACAAACAGAGCGCAGATTTTTGCCGATGTGCGTTCCCATTGGAGTGCCGACGCTGTAAGACGGGCTGCCGACGGGTATGAGCTGGAAGGTAAGGCCAAAGCGGCGGGCGGTTTTTTGCACCTGATCAATTCCGGTGCCGCCTGCATTGATGCCTGCGGCGAGGTAAAGGATGAAAAGGGGAATGCCGTTATCAAGCCCTTCTGGGAAATGACAGAGGCCGACCAGCAGGCTTGCCTGAATGCCACTCAGTGGTGTACTTCCGATTTAGGTTACTTCCGGGGCGGCGGGTTCTCTTCCCGGTTCTGCACTCGGGCGGAAATGCCCGTTACTATGATGCGCCTGAACCTGGTGAAGGGCTTGGGCCCTGTCATGCAGTTGGTAGAGGGATGGACAGTTCACCTGCCGGAAGAGGTTTCCGATAAGCTTTGGAAGCGTACCGATTATACCTGGCCCTGCACTTGGTTTGCTCCCAGAACCACTGGGGAGGGTGCTTTCGCTACGGCCTATGACGTGATGAACAACTGGGGAGCCAACCATGGCGCCATCACTTACGGCCATATCGGAGCTGATCTTATCACCTTGTGCTCTGTGCTGCGCATTCCTGTTTGCATGCATAACGTTCCGGAGGAGAAGATCTTCCGCCCTGCGGTTTGGAATGCTTTCGGTACCGATAAGGAAGGGCAGGACTATCGTGCCTGCCAGACCTATGGCCCCTTGTACCGCTGAAAGTGGATTTTCTAAAAAATAAGGAGAATGACCATGTTCGATGGACTGCAAATGAATATGGGAAACCTGTTTCGGGTTTCCGACGCGAAAACTCGTTCCCTATCGCCGGAAAATGTTACCGGTGAAAAGGGGAAAGGCGGGATGTGTGAGCTGGAAAACGGCACTGCCCGCCATGCAGCCCGGGAGTTGGGCAAAGCCTGGAAGGTGAACCCCTATTTTGTTATTGCCCCCGGAGAGACCATTACCTTGGCGGATGTGGATGGCCCCGGCTGTATTCAGCATATTTGGATGACCCCCACTGGAAAGTGGCGCAACACCATTTTACGCATGTATTGGGATAAGGCGGAGCAACCCTCTGTAGAGTGCCCCGTGGGAGATTTTTTTGCCAGCGGCTGGGGGGAATATGCCCCCATTACCTCTTTGGCAGTTTGCGTGAATCCGGGAAGTGCCTTTAACTGCTATTGGCCCATGCCCTTCCGGAAGCATTGCCGCATGACCATGGAAAACCGTGGCGATGACCCTATGACCATTTATTACCAGATCGATTACACGCTCACAGAGCTTCCGGAAGATACCGCCTATTTCCACGCCCAATTCCGCCGGGTGAATCCCCTTCCTTATAAGCAGAATTATACCATTTTGGAAGGTGTAAAAGGCAAAGGTCAGTATGTGGGCACTTATCTTGCCTGGGGTGTGCACAACAACGGCTGGTGGGGCGAAGGGGAGATCAAGTTCTTTCTAGACGGGGACGCGGAATATCCCACCATATGCGGCACTGGCACGGAAGATTATTTTTGCGGTTCTTACGATTTTAAAAACCGGAAGACTCAACAGTATGAACCTTTTTCCACTCCTTATACGGGTCTTTCCTATGTTTCAAAATCGGATGGCCTTTACTTGAGCCAGCAGCGTTTTAGCATGTACCGCTGGCATATCATGGATCCGGTCCGTTTTGAAACAGACTTGAAGGTGACCATCCAGGCCTTAGGCTGGCGGGAAGACGGCCGCTACCTGCCCTTGCAGGATGACATTGCTTCGGTGGCATTCTGGTACCAGACCGGCGAGACTCAGCCCTTCCCAAAGCTGGGTGACAAAGACGCCCTAGAGGTCATTTAACCAGAATATAAAATGATGAGATCCCTCGATACGGTTTGCTCCGTATCGAGGGATCTTTCATGGAAGTGTTCCGGTTGATTTTCGGGTGAGAAGAATGAGACGTCCAAAGGCGGCTTTAAAAGTTTTTGCCATTGGCCAGAAAGACTTACTAAAAGTAATCACCAAGAAAAATTCTTAGAGTTTTCTGGGAGAGAAGGAAGTGTCTAAATAGTGGCTCAAAGCTTCCAGCTGCTGCAGGCAAGTATCTCTTCCTTCCTGATAAAGGGCCCTTAGTTTGTACAGGTCTTTCTCTGTGCGGGATATCGTAATAGGCTTGGGCGGGCGTAAAACATAGACCCTGCCCTGGGCCTCTAAGCGGTCCAGCTCATCCAGCTGCCTGGCATACCTGCGGGGAATCTCTAAGAGCTGGCGCACCAGGTTGGGATGTTTCCTGTAAACCCGGGTGTAGAGCTTTGCCATAGCATGGGAAACCTGGGGTTTTCTATAACCATGCTCTCGGGTGGTAACCACTACAATTTTTTCATAGCCTTCCTCGATAGCCCGCTGGTAGGGTATGGAATCGGACACACCGCCGTCCAAGCAGGGAATTCCTTCTACCAATACGATGGGAGAAAACAAGGGCAGACTGGCGCTGGCACGAATAGCACTGTAAATATCTTGGCAGCTACTCTTTTCGAAATATAAGGGTTTGCCAGTGAGGCAACTGGTGGCCACAGCCGTATAGCAACAAGAAGATTCGTGAAAAGTCTTCTTATCTAAAGGAACCAAAGTATCACAGATATCTCCAAAAAGAAAATCAAAATTAAAAATACCCTTCCGGCGCATGAAATTACGTAGGCCTAAATACCGTTTGTCGTTCACATAATCCAAATTTACTTTGGCGGTCCTGCCAATTTGACGGGAAACGTAGTTTACACCGGTAAGGGCCCCGGCAGAAACTCCAAACAGCCCGTCAAACTCTATTTTTTGTTCCATCATAATATCGGTTACTCCCGCAGAAAACATACACCGAAGGGATCCGCCTTCCAACACGATCGCTTTTTTAGCCATTTTCTTCAGCCTTTCTAAAAAAATATATTATTGTAATTGCGTTCAAAAAAGAAAAGCATGGTCCAATTTTACTACGGATTTTTCCCCGCTTCAAGAGGAAAAGAAGGAAGAAAAGAGGCTTTTTCCTTTCTGGCATCGAAAAAATTTTAAAAAAATGCGCATGACACGAGAAAAATCTAGTATCCTAATTAATGGCTTGGAAGTCCCGAAAAGGGAAGGCCATCATTGTTCCTATAGCAAAGTATTGCCAGATATTGACTTTTTGCTTATCAAACCAAGTGCGTTTTGAAATTTTTTAGGGCGTTTTGCCCCAGGAAAATGAGGCCAAAGAGAAATCTGAAAAAAAGAAGAAAAAAAAGAAAAAAAGGTGTTGACAAAAGGGGAGAGATTTGATATTATAGTC
>CANSKS010000012.1 GCA_947647615.1 uncultured Neglectibacter sp. | reverse complement strand
GTATAAATGAATTCGTGTGGGCAATTCGGAAAAGTATACTTTTCCGAATTTTTTACTTCATTCGGAAAACCCACCTTTCCGAATATTTGGGCAAGGGAAGGGCCAAAACCGCCCGGCGTTTCCCGGCCGCCCAAAAAAGCCGGGACAAAACTTTTTTGGCTTTGTCCTGGCTGAATTGTATTTTGTGTGTCATTTGTAAAATTTGGCAAAGGCCAGGCCCAAAAGGAGCAAAAGGGCAGAGCCGCCCAGCAGCAGCCAGGTTTCCATGCCGGAGCCTGTTTCGACAGGGGTTGTCCCTTTCGAAGGCGTCGCGCCCTTTCCAAATGGACCTCCCTCCTGGAAAGGGTTTTCCTTGGAAGGAGGCTCTGCCGTTTCGGATTCGGGGGTTTTGGGCGTGCCGTTTGCCCCTTCTTCCAATTCAATGGAAGGCGTGCCGCCTTGTGCGTCTGGCTTTGTGTGATCCGGTTCTGTCCCATCCGGCGACACTTCCGGGGGGCTGCTCTCTGTAGCTTTGGGCTCTGAAAAATTCCGCTCTTTTTCTTCCAGCATACCCATGCCGCCAAAGCTCTTGCTGCCTCCCATACTGGAAATTTCCAGGCCATCGGCACGGAGAAGCGAGGAACTGTCTTCTGTCTGGCCTTCTGAGGTAGAAGGAATTGTGCCGTCGATTTGCTTTTTTACGCTTTCGGCCCGGAGCAGGCAGAAGCTTTTTAAAGTCTCACTGCCCTCTAGGAATTCTTGGTAGGTACAAAAGGCGGTGGGATCCCGTTCTACATAGGGGGAAATAAGCGTTATAGTAGATTGAAGTAATTCTTCAAAATAACCGGTATCAAAAAATTCCGCAATCCAATTTTCCAGAATGGCATGATATCTTTGGGTATACTCCGCTTCCTGGAAAATCCAGGCTACCATGGGGCGCTCTGTCGGGTCCCCATTGGATACCGGGGAATCGATGGGAGAGTTCACCAGAGATTCGGCATTTCCCGAGCTCATGCCCCCAAAAGCCAAATTATAGTCCCAAGGAATCATGGAGAGAAGGCCCTCTTCCTCGTAAAGGTAATAATTGTGAATGATGCTCCCTGTGTAGCTGTCTTCGTTAAGCACGAAGTTGTGAACCGCGAAGTAACGGAGCACCTCTTCCGTGTTTACCGAAGCTTCTATGTTTCCTTCGCCCAACTTTTTTAATGAGGTGATTAACCGGTTTTGGTCCGCCTTGGTCACCGGGAACACAGCGTTGTCGAACAGATTCGGGTAGTTTTCCGGGTCGTCGCCGGTATATTGCAGCAGGACGTCGGAGCTTCCTCCCCTGCCGCCCTTTCCGGCCCTGCCAAGGTCACCGAAGGGAGGCATTTCACCAAAAGACCTTTCTCCAAAGCTCTTTTCTTCCAAATCTTCCTGGTTTTCAAAAAAGTCTTTTTCATTTTCTGGAAGGACTTCTTGTTCTAAAGCGTTCCGAGCCTCCGCGCCTCTTCCGCCTCCACCCATGTCCATGCTGTCAGGTTTATAAAGCTTTCCATAGCCTGCGCCGTAATTCCGCAGGGCAAAGGCCTCTTCTATGGCTTCGGTGGCCAGGTACAGCCCCCAGTCTTCCCCGTTTACCGTGATCCACACATAGCTGCAAAGTGGGGAGTCTGCGCCAATGTGATTCATCATTTGGTAACAAAGAAAATCCTTCAGGCAGGTGTTGTCCTGAATCAGATTGTTCAGGCATAGCTTATCCAGACCGTAATAGCTCACATTGCTGTCGTAGTGGTCGAACTCCAGCTTAAAGCTGTACCTGTCGGAATTAGAGTTCGCCACCTGGCTCAAGGAGGAATTCCCCTTGGGGCGAATGGCGATGTTCTGGTAAGCCTCGCCGTCGATAACCGCCGAACAGGCAGTGTATTCTTCTAAAACGGCATTGTCTAGCATCTCCTGCCAGTCCGCTTCGTTTGCCACAATGTCTACCGTGTGTACCCGGCTGGTGTCAAAAAGTCTTTCTGCATAGGGAAGGGTAGCGGCGGCAGCCTGCAAAAAGCTTCCTCCGTTGCCCAGCAGTACCAGCGCCGCCAGCACCATAATCAGCACTGCACCGCCGCAGATCCAACCGAATCGTCTGTCTCTTATCATAGTATGACCCTTTCTGGAAGCGTTCTCCCGCGTTTTACCCCATATATTCGCCGTTATAGCTTACCAGAACAGCGTTGGCCACCCCGTCAATCCTCATGAGGCCGTTGAGAAAAGAAGTGTCGTCGTTTTTCAGACGGATTTCACAGCTGAGCTCTACCTGTTCGGCAGAAACGGTTTTGCTTTTCACCACGCTTTTTTCCACGGTGGCCTTTAAAAATTCCTGGGCCGCTTGCTCCGCCTGGCCGTTTTCACAGGTGATCACCGCCATGTAGGGGCAGTGATGAGGCTTGCGGTTGGCGAAGATCAACAGCATAACGCCAATGACTACGCTGCCGAACACCGCCAGGGGGATCATGCCTGCCGCCAGCACAATGCCCACGCCGATAGACCAAAACAGGTAGGCGATATCCAAGGGCTCTTTCACCGCGGCCCGGAACCGGACAATGGACAAAGCACCCACCATGCCCAAAGAGAGCACCACATTGCTGGTGACGGCTAAGATCACCAGGGTGGTGATCATGGCCATGGCGATTAAAGAAATGCCGAAGCCGGAAGAATACATGACGCCGCTGTAGGTTTTCTTGTATACGAGAAAAATGAACAGGCCCAGGCAAAAGGCCAGAGTAATGGCCAGTACCATGTCGAAAATAGTCACGCTGGAAATATTCTCTAAAAAGTTGGATTTGAAAATGTCTTGAAAAGTGGTCATAAATTTTAACTCCTGTTCTGTTTAGATGATAAAAGGTTGGAAAGCGGCTCACCAAAAAGCACGCCCCGCTGCGTATTTAGAAAAGGAACCTGCCAACCTGCTGCCCAGCTGCACCAGCTCCCGAATGGCCTCCGGCAGGAATTGGTCATACTTTACCTCCATGAGCATAGCACCTCCGGCAGCGGGAAAGGTGGGTCTGGAAGTGGTGAGCAGCTCCGGCCAAAACCTGGCGGAGCGGATTTCTTTATCTAAAGTGACGCGCACGTTTCCCGCCGGGTACAAAAAGGCTTCTCGCCGGTAATCCAGCACCAACTTTGGCGCGAGCCTTTGGTTCTTCATTTTTATAAAGAGTTCCCGGCTTACCGGGCCGCCTTCTTCCAGCATCCAGGTAAGATCCCCGTGAAAAAGGCAGCTGGCCTGCTCCGCAGTAAGCCGTTCCCCCTGTTTTGAGCATAGGCCGTTTATTTTGCTTTTCTTTTCCAGGACGAGAAAAGAAAGATCATCGTTGTAATACCGCAGCCGGAATTTTTCCCTTAGGTCCGTGCCTTCGATTTTTTCCCAAAGAGCTTTGTCCTTAAGGTCGTCGAAATAAACACTTCGAATACGGTATTCCCCTTTTTGGCCTCCGTGGGGATCCGGACGCAGGAAGGTTTTTAATCTGGCCCGGAGCCGTTGGTACTCTCCCGGGTTTATTTGAAATTTATATTCGTGCCGGAAATTTTGCCCCAAATATAGTGCCCTCCTTTTTAGAAGTGGAATGATTTTGCTGGTTTGCGAGGCCATTTTAAAAGATGAGCCTTAAAACAACCTGAAAGATTTTACACAAGGAGGGCAATCTTAACCTCAGAAGGTTTCCCGAAGCGAGTTTTTACCGGTCATAGGAATATAAAAATATTTCAGGTATTTTTCAGCTTTTTCCTGTATAATAGAAAAAAACAGGAAAGAAAGGGCGTGTGCCCGTGCGCATTTTGGTAGTGGAAGATGAAAAACGCCTTGCCGATACCCTGAAGGAGCTGCTTTCCTATCACAGGTATACCGTAGACGTGGCCTACGATGGGGAAAGCGGATTGGACTGTGCTCTCAGCGGCATTTACGATGGCATTGTTTTAGACGTGATGCTGCCTAAAAGGAATGGATTTCAGGTGGTGAAGGAGCTCCGAGAGGCAGGACTTTCCACACCGGTGCTGCTGCTTACCGCCAGGTCGGAAACCTCCGACAAGGTGTTGGGCCTGGATCAAGGAGCCGATTATTACCTGACAAAGCCTTTTGATACAGAAGAACTGCTGGCCTGCCTAAGGGCGATTCTGCGCCGAAAGGAGGAGGTCGTTTCGGAGGAGTTGGAATTTCGCGGCCTCACCCTGAACCTTTCCTCCTGCCTGCTAGGCTTCCAGGGCAGGCAGGCCAGGCTGAGCCAAAAGGAGTTTGAAATTATGCGCCTGCTGCTGCACTATTCCGGCAACATGGTGCCCAAGGAAACTTTGCTTTTAAAGGCCTGGGGGTACGATTCCGAAGCGGAAGATAACCATGTAGAAGTCTATATTTCCTTTTTGCGAAAAAAGCTGGCCCATCTCCAATGCCCGGTGTCAATAAGCTCGGCCCGCAGGCTGGGATACTATCTCAGCGGAAAGGATGAGGAAAAGAAGGGGTAAAAGAAATGAAAATGAGCGCATCCGATAGCAGCATGCTCAGAAAGCTGCGCAGAAAGTTTGTGGCGGTAGTGCTGGGCGTAGCCGCATTCATTTTGCTGGCTGTATTTTTGGTATTGCTTTTTACCACGAAAGCCGGACTGGAAAACCAAAGCAAGCAAATGCTGACAATAGAACTGGAAAAAGAAGAATATCAAAAAGGCCCCGCCCTTCCAAAAGATTCCTCCAAGGATCTTCCGTGGAAGGGAGGCCTGGCTCGAAGGGAACGGAGCCCCGGCGTTCAAGACGGCCGTTTTTTGTTGTTTTCCGCGTTGCTGGATGAGGAGGGGAACGTGACGCTGCCGGACCGGGGGGCCTTTTTGCTGGAAGAATTGGAAGAGGAAACCTTAGAAGAGCTGGTTCGCTACGCTGCTGAGGGTAAAGATTTCGGCGTGATCCCCGGTTACCATCTGCGGTATGCCAAAAAGCAGACAGAACAGGGAATAAAGGTGGCCTTCGGTGATATTTCGGCAGAAAACGCTGCGGTTGTCCAACTTATAAGAAATTCCTTAATCGTCGGTTTTTTTGCGCTGCTGGTTCTCTTCGGAGCCAGCCTTCTGCTGGCCCGATGGGCGGTGCGGCCGGTGGAACGGGCCTGGATACGTCAAAAACAGTTTGTAGGGGATGCCTCCCATGAATTGAAAACGCCCCTCACGGTTATTCTCTCCAATGCCGATATGCTGCTCACCCAGCCTGCCCAGGGCCAACGGCGGTGGGCCGAAAACATCAAGGCGGAGGCCCGGCGTATGAAGAGCCTTACGGAAGAGCTGCTTTCTTTGGCCAAGCTGGAAAACGGCGGCGCCGGGCTTGTTTTTCAAAAAGTGGACCTTTCTTATCTGGTCACAGACAGCATTCTTCTTTTCGAGGCAGCTGCCTTTGAAAACGGGAAAACTTTCTCTTACGAGGTGGAAGAGGGGATTTTTGTGGCCGGTGACCCGGCGGCTCTTTCCCAGCTGGCCGGTATTTTCTTAGATAACGCCCTAAAATATGGCCGGGAACACAGCGAAATCGCGGTAAGGCTTACAGCTTCCGAAAAAGGCAGGTACGCGCTTTTTTCTGTGACAAGCCAGGGGGACGCCATCCCGAAGGAAGAGCTGCCCCGCATTTTCCAGCGGTTTTACAGAAGGGACCCTTCCCGGGAAGAAACAGAGGGCTACGGGCTGGGCTTGGCTATTGCCAGGGAGATTGTAGAAAGCCACAAGGGGAATATCTGGGCGGAAAGTGCGAATGGGACCAATATCTTTTCCGTGCTGCTGCCTCGAATGAAAGGGTCTAAGGCTTCGAAAGTGGGGAAAAAACCGTTCTGAACCCGGCGTCGGAGCCTTCCCCTTGGCAGAGTAATTTGAAATATATAATAAAGAAAGACTAAATTCTTTCAAAATCCTTAAGGCTTTTACAAATTATTCACTTTTTTTCTATAATTTCGCCATGATGTTTTGTTATTCTTTCTGTTAGTAAGCTAACAAAGTGTTTGGGGTAGCTTATCAAAAATATTACCTGGGAGGTCTCTTTAAAAATGTTCGGAAACAAGTTGGAAAAGGTAGCGTCGGCAATCGAAAAGGGAAAGGAAGGAGCTTTACTCAAGCTGGCCCAAGATAAGGACAAAAATGTGCAGCTGGCTGCCATTGCCGGATTGGGTAAGGTTGGAAAAGACGACGGGTTTAACTTGATGGTGCCCCTGCTCACTGCGGAAGATGCCGATCTGCGGGCCGCTGCCGCTTCGGCTTTGGGTGAAATGCGGAATGAACACGCCAGCGCACACCTGCGGTACCATTTGGAAAACGAAAAAGAAGCAAAGGTAAAAGAGGCAATGAAAGAGGCCATCACCAAATTGGGCGGAGGTCAATAAGTTTTTGAAAATGGGCGGAGGTCTGAACTGCCGGAAGAAGTTCAGGCCTCCGTTTTTTAACCGCTGTCTTGTGAAGGAGCGGCAAACGACCTTCCTTTTTCATTTTAAAAAGGACCTCCAGAAGAAAAGTGGGTTTTGGAGCTTAGGGCTTAAAGCGTATATTTGTTTTTTTCTTGCGGAAACTAAAGAAAAATCGAAAGAAAGAAGGGAAGGCCCTTGAAACAGCCGAAGAAAAAAATTGACTATAAAGAACATGAAACGTCTGGCTCCGCTCCATACCCCAACCTTTCCAATGTGGCTTCGGCCAACGAATGCACAGGCCTGATGTATGCCCCACCGCAAAACCAGGAGGAGATGGAGGCCTACCAGCAGCTTTCTTCCATGGAAATTCCAAGGGATACCAAAAACGGAAGGCCGGAAGAGAGCAGAAGAAACAGCCCGAAAAACCCTTTTGCGGAGGGGAAGGCCTCTAAATTCCCGCTCAAAAAATAGAAAAGTCTCGGCGAAAATCGCAAATTTTAAAAACAAAAAACCGTCACGATAAAAATCGTAACGGTTTTCTATGGAGCGGAAGACGAGGCTCGAACTCGCTACCTCCACCTTGGCAAGGTGGCGCTCTACCAGATGAGCTACTCCCGCATTCATTTTCACAACACAATTAGTATATCAGAACAGAACCGGTTTGTCAACAGAAAAATAAAAGATTTTTTGAGAAAAAATACTTTCTGCCATGAAGGCCATAGAGTTTAATTTTTTTTAAGAAAAAATTTGGGAATCTAGGGAAAATCCCTTGACAAAGAAAGCTTTACAATGGTATAGTAAATACGTATTCTGATAGCACGTAGATGAACTCACAGCATGTGTAATTCATTGATGTTTGATGTTTTACACAGCTGTGAGTTTTTACAGGTCAATACTTTTTTAACCTGTCTGGCAGCGCGTCGGTTCCGCTTGGCGCCCCCAAGTGACTATGCAAGATACGAAGATTATATGGAGGTGCCGATATTATGAACGGTACAGTTAAGTGGTTCAACGCAGAAAAAGGTTATGGATTCATCTCTAACGATGATGGCGGCGAGGATGTATTTGTGCATTTTTCCGCTATTATGTCGGAGGGCTTCAAGACTTTGGAAGAGGGCCAGAAGGTTATTTTTGAGACCGAACCCGATCCCAAGAACAGCGAAAAGCTGAGAGCTGTCAACGTACAGAAGCTGTAATGTAATTTGTAATCGGAAACAAGCCGCCTTTCTTGAGTTTTGAGAGAGGCGGCTTTTCGCTGTGCGAAAACGATGTAAGAAATTTTAAGGCCTGGAAAGAGAAAATCTCCTCCGAATGCCCCAAGGCTTCGGAGGAGATTTTGTTTCTGCATATTTTTAGATGGCTTTTGCCGGTTTACCGGCTCAGCTTTACTATGACGGTGGTATAGGGAGCCATCTGGAAGGAAACCGCACCCTTCTCCAGCCGGATCTCTCCGGGAAGCGCGTTGCCCAACACGTCGCAGAATTGGGCCTCTGTCACAGGAAAGGCGGGGGAAAGCTCCACCTGGGCAGTTTTTCCGCAGGTCTCGTAAAGGCGTAGTACGGTGGAGCTGTTTAAGGTCTCTAAGCCGGAGATCACAGCGGTTCCCGTTTCGGCCTTGAGGAAGCTGCCAGACATGGGCAGACTTCCTTTTTGCACACTGCCCGATTGTACGGCAATGGGCTGGTTAAAAGCGGAGGCACAAGTCTCCAAAGCTTTGGGACAGCCGTCACACAGGGCCAGGTACAGCTGGATGTCATGTACGCCCCGTTCCGGGTAGGGATCCGGTGAATAAGAGGCATTGATCAGCGTGCAGGAGAGGTTACCGTCTTGGGTGCGATAACCGTATTTGCAGTCGCTGACTAAGGCGAGGGCGCGTTCTTTATAGATGGCGGCGCCATATTGCAGGCCCGGCACATCCAGGCCCATGGGTTCCCGGTACTGGGCACCGCCCGGAACGTCGTAACAATAACTTCCGGCCTCTCTTAAGGGAAGGGAATAGACCAAAACCGGTACGGGTCCCTCCATAGCGCTTTCTTCGTTCCAATGAATTTTCAGCCGGACAGCCAAGGCCGCCGCGCCGCTGTCCAGGGTGACGGTAACGGTGATGCTGGAATGTTCAAATTCCTGCCGCATCACGAAGCCATTGCGCAGTTGGCCGGAAATAGGAGTGATGTCCAAGGTTTTGAAATCCGCGAGGACCCGCTCCCAACGGCCGATATTCCAGGCGTTGGAGGTTTTTCGCTCTGTCCAAACAAAACGCAGGCCGCCGGTTTCTCCCGGGCGAAGCAGCTCTTCTCCGACGCTTTTATCGGTCAAAGAAAGCAGAGCGCCGTTTTCCCGGGAAAATTCCGCCCGCAGCTTCTCGTTTTCCAACACGTAGTTTTCGAAGGGCTTGTGGGTACGGATCTCCGGCTGGTAGTAAAGGGGATACTCCACAAGCTCCTTTTCGGAAAGGACTACCGTGGCATAACCGAAGGCGGGAACCTCTGCAAGCACCAGCAGGCGAAAATACTTGTGGTCCCAGTAATGCTGTAATTCGCTGTCCAGCAGTTGGAAGGGCAGCTCCTCGCCCTTTTCGTTTTGAACAGAAAGAAGGTTTCTGTCGCCGGTCCAGTCCCACACAGTGAGTTCTGCAGGTTCTTTCCGGCAGTTGGGGGAGGAATTGAACAGGTGGTAAATCCTGGTTTTTCCGCAGCCACGTTCCGGCGCGGGAACGCCGGAAAAGCCCTCGATGCCGTAGCCCACCCCGGCTCCGTAAGATTGGTCGCCGGGCGCGGCTTCTGTCGCAAAGGCGGAGGTGTCTATTGCGGCAGCCAGCCTTTGCTGGGAAAGGGCTGTCCTGGCCTGGGCAACGGCCATGGCGTGGCTGAATTGCCCCATGGCATGCTCCCGGCTGTCTTGTACGCAGGAACCGGTGAGAATATCGTGGAAATGGGTGAACAGGACGCTCTGCCAGGCCGATTCAAACTGCTTTTCCTCGTAGGGCAGCACCTCTTTTTCTTTGGCAAAGGTATTCCAAAGCTGAGCCTGGTATAGGGCGGCTTCACAATGGCGGTTGGCCATTTTCACTCGGCTTTGGGTGGTGTAGCAGCCGGGGAAGATCACATTGAGCTCGTGGTCTACCAAAGGCAGGTTTTGCCGTACCGATTCCGCCGCTTCAAAAAATTCGCGGAAGGTACCAAAGCGCAGCCGGGGGAACACCGGCCATTCCATCATTTCCAAAGCCCGGTTCAGGTCTCGCCGGGTGGGACCGCCGCCGTGATCTCCTACGCCGTAAACCACCAGGCCGGTCTTCAAGCCGCCGGAGCGGCGGGCCACATCGATAAGCCCAATGGCAGGCAGGGGAGTAATGCCGCTGTTATACCAGTACTGCTCGCGATAAACCAAAAGCTCTTTGCCGGAGGGGGCTTTCCAACGGTACAGGGCGTTATCGCCGTCTAAGCCCCGGCAGTGATAATAGTAAGATACACCACCTAAGGCGTCCAGCTCCGGCAAATTGGCGCTGTGGCCAAAGGTGTCGGGGGAGAAATCGATCTTTAGGGAAGCGGGGTCAATGCCCCAGGATTCTTTTAAGTATTGCTTTGTATAACGAATATGATTCAGCAGCGATTCGCCGGAGGGCATGTTCTTATCGGTCTCTACCCAGGCAGAGGCCGTAACCTCCCAGCGGCCTTCCTCGATCCGCTTCCGAATAGGTTCCTTCAGTTCCGGGGCATATTGTTCAATGATCTGGTATACGGAAGCCTGGGACTGGGAATAGCAAAAACCGGGGTATTCTTCCATCAGCTTCAGCATGGTCTGGAAGGTGGCGACGGTGGCAGCCACGGTTTCTTGCCAACTCCACATCCAGTTCATATCAATATGAGCGTGGGCTGCGAGGATTAGCGAGTATTCCTGAGCCTCCTTTTGCAGGGGCATTAAATATTGCTCCGCTTCCAGGCAAGCCGCCTTGGTAAGCACGCCATCTGCTTCCATTTTTTCCAACAGAAAGTCGAGAGCCTGCCCGACCTGGCTGTCAAAACGGTTTTCCCGGTCCTGAGAAAGGCGGATGCAAAATTCCACCTCAGCCAGAATACGGCGAATAAAGGCGTTGGGCATGGTAATGTTCCAAAATTCTTCCTTGGGCATGCCGAAGGTTTCTTCGTAATGCTCTTTTTCCCGGTTCCCTCCGACTTGGGTTTTTAAGCGTTTATACTTTTCTGCCAATGTCATGGTGTTTCCTCCCATTTCGGACAAAGCCCCAAAGCCAAAAGAAGCCGCAGGGGAAGCGGCGGGGGTGGCTGTGGGGCTGCCCGTTCTTTTCCAAAAAGCGGCCTGTGGTTTTGGCCCCCTTTTGCGGTCAATTATACCATGACGCCAGAAGATTTCAACTGGTTTTTTCGCACTGTGCCAATGTTATGGGTTTTGCACACTATTCTTTTGGGGTTTCTGGTGAAAAGCGCAGCTGAGAGATCCCTTCGCCGATCTCCTGAAAGACCTTGGCTGCCATGCCGTAATCGTCGGGAGTCGATTCCCGAAGTACGGTAATGGTGTATTTGGGGCCGGTGCCGTCGGAAATATATCCGGTATACCAAAAATGCAGCAATTCTTCTCCATTTTCGTAAATTCCGGTTTGGGCAGTGCCAGTTTTTATGCCGGAAGCACAAGAGGAGGGTGCTCCCGCCCGTCCGGTTCCGGAACTGGCGGCGCTTTCCAGGTAGTTTTGAAGCCTTTTCGCGGTGCTGTGCTCCAAAACCTGTATGGCCTTCTCTTGGGCGGACTGAACAGGAGTGACGTTCAGCTCTTGGTCGGCTGTTCCTTCTATGAGCTTTAAGCTGGAATATTTCCCGCCCGAGGCGATGGTATTGATCATGCCCGCCACCTGCATGGGGGTGACGGTGAGGTCTCCTTGTCCAAAAGAGAAATTCGCCAGTGCCCTGGTATTTTCCAGTGCCGAGGGTTCCGGCAAAAGGCCGGGACTGGTAGAAAGCCCCCGTCCAAATTCCTGGCTGGAACCAAAGCCCAGGTTATAGGCCATTTCCAAAACGGATTGCCCGCCTAATGCCCTGGCGGCAGAGACAAAATAGCAGTTGCAGGAGTGCTCCAGAGCGCCCCGAAGGTCTAAAACTCCGTGGGCAGTACCGTCAATACACTGGAATATCATGCCCCCGGCATTGATAGATCCGGTGCAGGAGAAGCTGTAGCTGTCGGCCTTTTCTTCCATCTGCTGGGCGGCAGTGACCAGCTTGAACACAGAACCGGGACTGTAAGCGGAAAAGGCCCGGTTTACCAAAGGAGAGTCGGGGTCTGAGGCAGCAGCCCCTACCTCGTAAGGAGAATAATCCGGCACACTGGCCAGAGCTCTCACTTTTCCATTCGGTACCTCTGTTACCACTACGGCACCCTTTTGCAGCTTTCTCGCGGCCCGCTCCACGATTTCCTGAATCTGGCTGTCTATGGTAAGGACCACCCCGGCCTTTGTCTTATCCATGGTGTCTACAAGCTGCCTGTTGGCTCCGGCGATCACTCGTCCCAGGGCATCTACCCGGTAATACAGGGTGATTTCTCCCGAAGCCTGGCTCAACAGGTCGTCCATGGCATATTCTATTCCGCTCACCCCGTTGCCGCTGCCGTCCACATATCCCACTACATGGGGGGCCAGCTGGTCCTCTTCATACCGCTGGGGAATCCAGAATTGCTCTATACAGTTGTGGGATACTTTTTGGTTCAATTCCATGGCAAAGGGCTTCCCGTTTTCCAGAGCGGCCGCCAGCCGTTCCCGCTGGGTTCCGCCGGTAGCCTGTTCCAGCGCGCCGATAGATTCAATGGTGGGGGCTACCGCTGCCACCCGCGTGCGTTTTCCACCGGTCAAAGGGTTCAGGTTACAGTCGTAAATAGCGCCCCGGGCCTTTACCAAGGTCAGCTGGTAAACACTTTGCCTGCCTGCGGCCATCACATACTCTGTAGTGCCGGAAACGTTTAAAATGGAAAAAACAGAGGCGCAGAGCATGAGCAGCAACACAAAGAACAGCCCATATGCTTTTCGTTTCATGAAGGGGTCTCCTTTCCTTCTCACTAAAAGCAGTATGGGTCGTTCCGCTTTGTTTTATGTTCTCAAAGGCCGCGGCTTTTTTAAGCAGGGCCCAATTTTTCCCTTGGGAGTTTTGACACAGCGTTCCGGCGTTCTTTGTCAAGAGCAGCGAGGAAGCCCGGCAAATTAAAAAACATCTCTAAAAACAATATGGATCTCAATTCTTTTATAGCTAAACTGTATTTGAAAAAGAGGAAACTTGTGTTATACTTATGCCTAAGATTTCATGTAAAGCCGGAAAGAGGAAAGAAAAGGCAAAGGAGAAGAAGTAATGAAAAAGAGGCTGGTTTTAGATGGGGACTGGCGCATGGCGGTGCTGCGCAATGAACAGGTGGTAAGAGGAGAAAGGGGCCCGATTAAGACCTGTGACGAGGTAGAAGAGGCGGGAGCGATCGACGCCAAGGTGCCCGGGAACTTTGAACTGGATTTACAGCGGGCCGGAAAGCTCGAAGACCCTTTTTACGGCGAGAACCCGCTGAAAATGCAGGAGTATGAGGACCGCCACATTTATTACGCTAAAAAATTTTATTGCGATCCCGGCGGAGCGGAAGAGGGTTCCTGTTTTGTTTTGGAATTTGACGGGATGGATACCATTGGCGATGTCTATCTCAATGGGGAACTGATCGGCCATGGGGAAAATATGTTTATTCCCCAGCAATTCGAGGCAAAGGGGCTAAGAGCCGGGGAAAATGAGCTGGTGGTCCATTTGCTGCCTGCCTGTATAGAGGCGAGAAAAAATTCGGTTTCTGCCGGAAACTACGCGCAAAAATACAACTATGAGACACTTCGGCTGCGAAAAGCTTCCCACATGTTTGGCTGGGACATCATGCCCCGTCTGGTTTCGGCGGGCTTGTACCGTTCTGTTTTCCTTTCTTACCAGCCCCCTCGGAGAATACGGCAGGCTTATTTGATGACAAAAGCCGTAATGGCGGCCGGCCCAAGCTCCTGGGCCGGCCTGGAACTGTTTTACGATTTGGAGCTTGCCGGCGACAGTCTGGATGGCTATGTCGTTTCCGTGACGGGCGAATGCGGCGCTTCCCGGTTTTTTGCGGAACAAAGACTTTGGTTTTCCAGTGGGAAAATAGAGGTTTTTTTGCCTTCCCCTCAGCTTTGGTGGCCGAAAGGGTATGGACAGGCCGCCCTTTATGAGGTGACGGTCTCCCTTACGAGGAACGGCCGTCTTGTGGACACAGTAAGCTTTCGTGCGGGAATACGCACGGTGAAGTTGCTGCGCACCGGGACTACCAACGAGCTGCTTCAGGGAGATTTCCATTTTGAGATAAACGGAAAACCGGTTTTTCTAACCGGAACCAACTGGGTGCCGGCGGATGCCTACCATTCCCGGGACAGGGAGCGCATTCCGGCCATGCTGGACCTGGTGGAGGATCTGGGATGTAATGTGGTGCGCTGCTGGGGCGGGAACCTTTATGAGGAAGAAAGCTTTTTTGAATTTTGCGACGAAAAGGGGATTGTCGTATGGCAGGATTTTGCCATGGCCTGCGGCGTTTATCCCATAGATCCCGATTTCCAAAGGGTGATTCGGGAGGAGGCAGTTGCCATTGTACGTAAGCTGCGCCAGCATCCTTCTTTAATCCTTTGGAGCGGTGATAATGAATGCGACCAGTTCATGGTCTCCGACGGTTACGGCCGCGACCCTAACGGCAACCGCATCACCCGGGAAGTTTTACCGGATGTGGTGGCTTATGAAGATCCTGCCCGGCCCTATTTGCCTTCCTCTCCCTATTACAGCCGGGAAGCGGCGGGAATGCCGGACCGGTATCTTCCGGAAAATCACCTTTGGGGACCCAGAGATTATTACAAGGGCCCCTTCTACAGAAATGCGCTGAGCCATTTTGTGAGCGAGACAGGTTACCACGGCTGCCCGGCTCCGGCTTCCCTCCGCAAGTTCCTTTCTCCGGAAAAGCTTTGGCCTTGGCAAAATAACCGAGAATGGCTTTTGCACGCAGCTTCCCCGGAAACGGAAAACGGCCCGTATCTTTACAGGATTGAGCTTATGGCCAAACAGATTCGAGAACTGTTTGGGAGCATCCCGGAAAACCTGGAAGACTTTGCCCTGGCAAGCCAGATTTCCCAAGCGGAAGCCAAAAAATATTTTATAGAACGTATGCGGTACGGCCAGCCCCAGCGCAACGGAATCATCTGGTGGAACCTGATGGATGGGTGGCCCCAATTTTCCGACGCGGTAGTAGATTACTATTTCGCCAAAAAGCTGGCCTATTATTACATCAAGAACAGCCAGGCTCCCTTAGTCCTCACTTTTACAGAGCCAGAAGACTGGAAATTGAATTTGGTGGCTGTCAACAATTCGGGAACGCCACTTTTGGTTTCTTACCGGGTGGAAGAGCATCATACCCGGCGCGTGGTTTTACAGGGAACGGCTCAACTAGGCCAGGCTCCAGTCTCTGTTTTGGAATTTCTTCCCTATAGTATGGGAGAAAAAAAGTTGTATGTCATAAGTTGGGAAGCCCGGCAGTATTCTGGACGTAACCATTATTTGGCGGGCAATCCCCCTTTTGACCTGGCCTGGTACCGGGATTTTTTGAAGGCGGTCTATCCAAAGCCGGAAGGGTTTGAAAGCCTGTAGTCACAAAAAAGAGGGGCGCGCCGCTTTGGCAACACCCCTCTCTTGTTTATTTATCGGTAAGCCCGGCCGCAGCCTCTTCCGCCGCCATGGTGGCCGCCGCCCCAGCCTTGGCCCTGACCGTTGCCATTGCCCCAGCCCTGACCGGTGCCATCGCAAGCGCCGTTGCCGTTGCCCCAACCTTGACCGGTGCCATCGCAAGCGCCGTTGCCATTGCCCCAACCTTGACCGGTGCCGTCACAGGCGCCGTTGCCCAAGCCCAGGCCCAAACCATTGCAGGCGCCTTGGCCGGAACCATCGCACAACGCCTGCCGCTCTTTGATCTGCGCCAGGGTGCTATCGGCTTGTTCCTGTGTGATAGTGCCATTTGCCACACACTGGTTGAGCCGATCCTCACAAAGTCTCAGGCGTTCCTCCTGGAACTCTTCTAACAGGCCCTGCTGAGCCATAAGAGTGCCCATGCAGTTGACCGTGCTCATTTGTTCCCGAAGCTCCTCCAGGCTTTGACCTGAAACATTGACAGCGGCCTGTGCGCCTACGCCGCCCATACCATAGCCTCTTGCGGAGGCAGTTACGCCAAAACTGACAGTCAGAGCCACCGCGGCGGTCAGAGCGGTTAATTTTTTCCAAAGCTTCATAAACGATCACCTTTCTTTTTGGGTTGTGTTTTCTTGTTGTCATTATCATAACCCACAGTTGTGGCAAATGTGTGTCTTTTTCCGGCTGTTTTTATGTTTAGCAGGAAAAGGAAAACACAAAAAAGACAAAATTTTCAGGTAAACTATAATTGCGGGAAGAAACCTCTCCCTTTTCCCAGGGGTCAAATTCTCTAAAATCTTTCCTGCAAATACCTAAGTACAATTTTTTGAGAATAAAGGAGCCTGCCGGTATGCCAAATTTATTGATCGCCGACGACAATCAGCAAATAGCCTCTATTTTAACGGAATATGCCAAAAAAGAAGGGTTTACGGTGTTTCGAGCTTACACCGGAGAAGAGGCTCTTCGGGTGTTTGGCAGCGAAAAATTCGATATGGTTCTGTTGGATGTGATGATGCCGGAAAAAGACGGCTTTGAAGTGTGCCGGGAAATTCGAGCTCAGTCGGATGTACCCATTATTATCATCACCGCCCGCGGGGAAGATTTCGAACGCATTATGGGACTGGATATTGGTGCCGACGATTATATTGTAAAACCCTTTTCTCCCGGGGAAGTGATGGCCAGAGTAAGGGCCATTCTCCGAAGACTGGAGCGGGCTCCCGGGGCGAAGGCCGCTCGTCTGTACCAGAGGGGAGACCTCACTGTGGATTTAGACCACTTTATTACCAAGGTGGGAGAAAAACCGGTGGCCCTTACCAAGAAAGAGACCGAGCTTTTATGGACCTTGGTGAACTCTCCTGGAAGGGTGTTTACCCGGGATAATCTGTTGGACCTCCTTTGGGGCAGCGATTATTATGGTGATAATCGCACGGTAGATTCCCACATTAAGCGGTTGCGCCAGAAATTGGATGCTGTGCCCCATGCCCCCTGGGAAATCAAGACTATTTGGGGCGTGGGCTACCGGTTTGACGAAGAGGAGAATCTCTCATGAAAAGAAACCGGATCGCCTTGCGGCTCAGCCTGTATTTCTTTATGGCCCTTTTGCTGTTCGCTTTGGTACTGGGCGGCGTATTTACCTTTTTTTCCACTAGGCAAACTCTGGCGTTCTACCGGGAGGACCTGCAAAACCGGGCAGAAACCATTTCTGAGGCCATGTTTGAGTTCTTGAGCGGTTCTGCGCCGCAAATGAACGACGGAAACTGTGGTCAAGGAAATGGCCAGGGAAGAGGCCGGGGAAATGGTCAGGGAAACAGCCAAGAGAATAGTCAAGAAGGCAGTCAAGAAAATGGTCAGGGGAACGGAATGGGTGTTGGAAATTCTCTACATGGCACGGGATTTGGCGCTTATATGCGATTTTTAGACGACATCGCCATGGCGGATGTCTGGGTGGTGGACGCCGATTCCAGAGCGATTACCCCTGGTGCCCAGCACGCATGGATAGAATATGGGGAGCTCCCCGAAGACGGCGAGGAGGTCATCCGCCGGGCCCTGGAGGGAGAAACCGTATTCAGCGAAGGCTTCAGCGATCTGTTGGGGGAGGCCACCTTATCGGTCGGAGTCCCCATAGGTGGGAAGGCTGGGGAAGCTCCCCTGGGTGCGGTACTGCTCCATTCCCCGGTGCAAGGAGTTTCCGATTCCGTTAGCGGCAGTGTAAAAACGCTGTTGCTTTCCATGATTTTGGCCTTGGTTCTGGCAGTGACAACAGGTATTTTGCTTTCTTTGAAATTTACAAAGCCTCTTACCCTTATGAAGGCCATGGCCGACCAACTGGCGGCAGGGGATTTTTCGGCTCAAAATAATTTGGCCATGAACGACGAAATTGGCCAGCTGGCTTCCACCATGGACCAGTTGGCCGGCCGGCTGGCAGAGGCTTCCCAGGAAAGTGAGCGGTTGGAACAAGCCAGACGGAACTTCATTTCCGATATTTCCCACGAATTGCGAACCCCCATCACTGTCATGCGGGGCTCCTTAGAGGCTCTGGCAGATGGCGTAGTTAGCGATAGTCGGCAGGTAGAGGAATACCACCGGCAAATGTTAAGGGAATGTATGCATCTGCAAAGGCTGGTGGAAGACCTTTTGGAGCTTTCCCGCCTGCAGAACCCCGATTTTAAAATTGAATGCGGGAGCCTGGAGCTGCGGCAGCTTTCCGAAGATGTGGTACGGGCTATGCGCAGGGTGGCGGAGCAAAAGAATGTCCCCTTGGAAACCTCTTTGGAACCGGGCAGCTTTCCTCTGGAAGGCGACTACCTTCGCTTGCGGCAAATGCTACTTATTGTGATGGACAATGCGGTGAAATTTTCCCCAGAGAAAAAAGCTGTAAAGTTCTCCCTTTTTCGGCAGAACGGCCGCCCCGTTATTGAAATTTCGGACCAAGGCCCAGGAATTTCTCAAGAGGAGGTTTCCCGTATTTTCCAGCGCTTCCAAAAGGGGGGCGGAGAAAAAAATACAGTCGGTACAGGGCTAGGTCTGCCCATCGCCCAACAAATCGCTCTGCGGCACCAGATTGAGATTCAGGTGGAAACCGGAGGGGAAGGCGCGTGCTTCCGGTTCCTGTTTCCCCTGCGGAAGGACGGGGAAAACGGCAAGTAAAACCTAAGAAAAATGGTTCCGGATATTCCGGAACCATTTTTGGGTTTTGGGCGCGTTTCTGTTTCTGAACGTGGAGAGCATGGGAAATTGTCCGGTGCTTTCCAAAATTGAAAATAGAACTGTAAAGGAGGTAGCCCGTACAGCAAAAACAAACATTGCCGGGAAGTGAAGACGCCAATTACCGGCTTTTGCTGCCTTCAGAGAGAAAAACTCAAGAGATCTTTTTCAAGGCTTTTCGGAACTGGAAACTGAATAATATACCTGTAAAGGTAACGGCCAATACATCGGCAATGGGTTCCGCCAGGTATACCGCTGTGGTTTGATCGTTGGTAAAAATCTGGGGAAGCAGGTAAATTAGGGGGATTAGCAAAACGAACTTCCGCATGACCGCCACGGCAATGGAAGAAATGGCGTTACCCAGGGAAGTACAGGTCAATTGGCAGGCCATTTGTACACCAAAAATGAGCACAGCAGCCAGGTAAATGCGCAGGGCGTTTTTTGTAAAGTCCAGCAGAACTTTATCGGCAGTAAACATACCAGCAAACAGCTGGGGGAACAGCATGACAAGGGCCCAAAAAAGAATGGCGTAAGCTAAGCTTACCTTTAGCAGAGACCAATAGGCGGCTTTTACCCGCTGAGGGTTTTTGGCCCCATAATTGTAGCTGATAATGGGCTGAGCTCCCTGGCCCAGGCCCTGCAAGGGTAGCATGGCAAACTGCATCACGCTGGTGAGAATGGTCATGGCTCCTACGGCAGTATCGCCTCCGTAGCGGAGTAAAGAGGAATTAAAACATACGGAGATCACGCTTTCGCTAGCCTGCATAATGAATACAGAAAGACCAAGGGCCAGGCTTGGCAGAATAAAGCTTGCCTGCAAAGGCAGATTTTCTTTTCGAATTTTTAGTTGGGTCTTTTTTCCAAACAAAAAAGAAAGTACCCAGGCGCAGGACAAACCCTGAGAAATTACCGTAGCCAGCGCCGCGCCTTGCACGCCCATGTGAAAGGCAAAAATGAAGAAGGGGTCCAGCACAATATTCGTCACCGCTCCGATCAATACGGAAAGCATGCCGGTTTTGGCAAACCCTTGGGCGGTAATAAAGGCGTTCATGCCCAAGGTGAGCTGTACGAAAATGGTGCCAATAGCATAAATGTTCATGTAAGCGCTTCCATATTCCACCGTGTTTTCACTGGCGCCAAAGGCCAGAAGCAGGTCTTTGTTCCAAAAAAGCAAAATGGCTGTGAGCACCAGCGAAATCAAGAGCTGCAAAGAAAAGCAGTTGCCCAAGGTCTTTTCTGCAGCCTCCTTTTTCCCCTGGCCCAAAAAAATAGAGGCTCTGGGAGCGCCGCCGCTGCCCACCAAGGCGGCGAAAGCCGTCACAATCATGATAAGGGGCATACACACCCCTACCCCGGTTAGAGCCATAGCGCCCTCTCCGGGAATGTGGCCAATATAAATGCGGTCTACAATATTATAGAGCATGTTAATGACCTGAGCGGCCACGGTGGGAACAGCTAACTTCAGCAGCAGTTTTCCCACCGGCTCGGTGCCTAAAAATTCCTTGTTATCTTCCATGAATGTTCTCCTCTGCCAGGGCTTTTGTAATATTTTCCGCCAAACGGCGGTTTAAGGAATGCCAGCAGGCAATTTCCTCTTCTGTAAAACCGGCAAACATTTGCCGCAGAAATTCTTTTTTTGTAACCTCTATTTTTTCTACAATAGGGAGGCTTGGCGGTTGTAACGCCAGATGAATTTTTCTCCGGTCCTGCCGGTCAGGAGTACGGGTTAGCAGTCCTTTTTTTATGAGCGATTCCACGCCCTGGGAAACGTTCCCCTTAGGTAGACCCCGCAGTTCGGAAATATGGGAGGCCATATCTTTGCTCGGGTTGTTGTGCAGAAAGCTGATGATGGTAATTTCCACCTGGGAAAGCCGGTATTCTTCGCAGATGGATTCCAGAGAATGGTCGTAAAGCTTGAAAAGCCGGCGCATGGAGGAAACAAAATCTGCCCATTGGTTCACAGGAATCCCTCTCTTTTGCAAATTGGTTTTTTATAAAACAGTTCTTTTTAAAACTAATTTACTCCAGTATACGCCAGGCTAGGCTATTTGTCAAGAAAAAACCGGACAGACAGCTGTGCTGCCCATCCGGTAAAACAGAAAAGCTCAGGAGTTCACTTAGGGGTTCAGTACCTTTAGCAAAGCTTCATCCTTTACAAATAGAGGGATCTGGTCAATGGGGGCATCTACCGTGACGGTTTGTCCCCCTTCCATCTTCTCTCCCGTCCAAACGTGGGTCCATTGGGTTCCGGCAGGAAGATAGACCTGTCTTTCCCGCTGGCCGGAATACAAGATAGGGGCCACCAAAATATCGCCGCCAAAGAGGTATTGATCTTCCACTTCCCAAGCCCTTTGGTCTTCCGGGAAACCGTAGAACAAGGGACGGATCACCGGGCTGCCCTTTTCGTGAGCCTCTTTCATAAGGGCTTCGGTATAGGGGCGCATCCGCTCCCGAAGGAACAGGTACTTTTTGCAAATTTCATAGACCTCTTCCCCGTAAGACCAAACCTCGTTGTCTGCGCCGGAAGCGCACCGGCCGCCGCGTACATCGCTCATAGGCGCTTTGTGAGGCTCCCGGTCGCCATGCAGGCGCATAACGGGACAAAAAGCGCCATATTCAAACCAGCGCACCAGCACCTCCCGGAATTCCGGGTCGGCCGCATTGCCGCCATGGAATCCACCGATATCGGTGGTCCACCAGGGAATGCCAGCAATGCCCATATTCAAACCGGCCGCAAACTGGTTGCGCAGGCTTTCGAAGCTGGAATGAATGTCGCCGGACCACACCAGAGCGCCATATTTTTGGGAACCGGCCCAGGCGCAGCGCAGAAGGTTCACAATGTTAGTCTGCCCTTCCGCCTCCATGCCTTCGTAGAAGGTTTGGGCGTAGAATTTGGGATAGCTATTGCCAATCTGCACATTGGGTCCCAAGTGGTAACGGTAATGGTCAAAATCGTAAATACTGTATTCCGGCTCGGCTTCATCCAACCAAAAAATTTTAATTCCCTTGTCGTAATAGTTTTGCTTTACTTTGCCCCACAGGTATTTTCTGGCTTCCGGATTGGTGGCGTCGTAGTGGAGCGTGTCGGAAAAACAGCGCAAGCCAATGGGGAAGCCCCGCTCGGTATTGATCAGGTAGCCGTTCTCTTTCATTTCCTGGAAGTTTTCGCTTTGGTAATCTACCGTAGGCCAAATAGAAACCATGAGCTCAATGCCCATCCCTTCCAGCTCTTTTACCATGGCGTCGGGATCGGGCCAATATTCCGGGTCGAATTTCCATTCCCCTTCATAGGGCCAGTGAAAGAAGTCCACTACGATGACGGAAATAGGCAGACCCCGCTTTTTATATTCCCGGGCCACCTGCAAAAGTTCCTCCTGGGTCTGGTAGCGGAGCTTGCATTGCCAAAAGCCCATACCGTAATCGGGCATCATGGGAACAGTACCGGTGACAGAGGCATAGGTTTCTTCAATTTGGGCGGGAGTATCTCCTGCGGTGATCCAGTAATCCAGCACCTTGGTGGACTGGGCCCGCCAGGTGGTTATATTTTTTCCCAAAGTCACAGAACCCACCGCCGGGTTGTTCCACAAAAAGCCATAGCCCTTGGAAGAAAGCAGGAAAGGCACGCTGGCCTGGGAGTTTCGCTGGGCGAGCTCCAGCTCGCAGCCCTTTAAGTCCAGGTAGGGCTGCTGGTATTGCCCCATACCGTAGAGCTTCTCTTTCGGGTCCGATTCAAAATGGGCAAAAAGGCTATAATCGCCTCCGGGAATAGGACGGAATTCCCGGGCGTCTATTTCCAGGGCGCTGCACTTGGGGGAAGTGATGTCCCGGCGGTTGCGGAAATATTCCTCCAGCAGCAGCTCGCCCTTTTGGTTGTAAAAGCTGAGGGCCCCCGCCCGGGAGACCTTGGCCGTGATGTTTCCGTTGGTGATGGAGCCGCCTTCTGCCCCGGCTTCTATTTGGGCTGTAAAATCCCCCTTGTTTTGCAGGGCCCAGTCTTCCTGGGGCATTTGGCTTTGCTTGCAGGCCCGTACCCGCAGGGAATTTTTCCCCCAGGGCTCCAGCCAGAGAATCTCGTTGTTATAGCGTACGCTGAGCTTTCCGCCTTCCGATTTGATAATAGACATGACATTTCCTCCTTTGCATGGAACGACTCGCCAGTTTTCGAGTTCTTTATGAAAACATTTTAGCATATTCCCCGAAAAAAGCATCACTTTCCGAAAAAGATGTTAAAATCCTTTTTCAGAAAGTCATTTTTGTTGTACTTTTGGATGGATTTTCAGGATCGTTTCTCCAGGTCCTGCAGGGAGATCGGGAGGCGGATTACTTTTTTCGGGCGGTTTCTATGACAAAAAATACCGTTCCAGGCGGACCAGCACAGGCAACGTGAGCTTTAATACCAAACCGGTGAGTATCCCGGCTCCGAGACCGAAGAGAAGCAGGAAAGGGGCGTAGAAGGCCACTGCTGAAGAGGTGAGAAACCATGCTACGCAGAGCTGGGCCAGGTTGTGGGCAAGGGCGCCGCAAACGCCCAGAAGCAATAAAGAGGTTTTTGTTTTTTTCAAAAGGAACCACATGACAAAGCTGCTCAAAAGGCCGCCGGAAAGACTCATGCATCCCGCCGTTACCCCTCGGGTAAGAAAGGCAAAGCCGCCTTTTATGGCCGCAAGGAACAGGGCTGCGGGCAGGCCCAGACTGCCTGCGGCGTACATAGAAACCAGGTTGGAAAGCCCTAGCTTCGCGCCGGGAGGCAACAAGGGAAGAGGGGGAATGAGGTTTTCCAAAAAAGAAAGGCATAGAGCCAAAGCGGCTAAAAGTCCTAAAAGGGCGGCTTTACCGGATTTTTCTTTCATGGATGTGACGTTTCCTTCCTGTAAGTTTTAAGAGCCAGACGTAGGGTCGGTCTGCAAAGGGGGATCAGTAAGTTTGCGCGTCGAAGGACTTTGTTCCCTCCATGCGCAGTACCAGCCTTCCAGGCAGGCACACAGCAGCTTCCCCGGCCCGGACCAGGAAACCTGTTTCCACGCATATTTGGTCGGGGCATTGAGAAGAAATCACCTGGGCGCCTTCCGGAGAAAACCGTACCACCAGAGAAATATGGTTTGCCCCTTCAAAAACCATTTCCTTAGGGCCGGTGAGCAGGGAGAGATCCTCTTCCCAAAGGATTTCCCCTTCCCGTTCCACCACAGCTCTTTGAGAGGCGGGACGAAACAAAAAGGCCAACAGCAGCGCGGATGCCAACAACAATAGAGCCAGCAAAAGAACCAGATCTCTTTTTTGGAACAGACGGCGGCCTCTCAAGTTTTCCAAAAATGTTCCCTCCCGAAGGTCATAAAATGCCCGCTAAGCGGTAGCTGGGGGAGTTAAGCCGGAAATTTTTTTCCAACCCGCGGGTCAGGTAGATCTGGTTATCTTCCGTGATGAACAGAGCTTGGGCGTCGAACTGTTCCAGCAGGGGCAGGCTGCGTTCTGTTCCCAGCACAAAGCAGGCGGTGGAAAGGGCGTCGCTCAAGGCTCCATCCTGGCTCCACACAGAGACCGAAACCAGGCCACTGCCTGCAGGGTAGCCGGTTTGTGGGTCCAAAATATGGTGGTAGGTTTTTCCGGTGGTCTCATCGGTAAAGGTTTTTTCGTAACTTCCCGAGGTAGAAAGGAACCCGCTTTTTATTTGGAAAATCCCAATAGAACCTGCGCCATTGGGATCCCGCAGAGCGATCTCCCAGGGTTCCCCGAAGAGCTTTTTCCCGTAAACACCTACGCTGCCGCCCACTGCTACCACTGCCCGGCTAATTTTACTTTCCCGGTAGACGTCCAATACTGCGTTGCAGGCGGCCCCCTTTCCTACAGCGCCCAGGTCTAGAGCAGTGGCACTTTCCTTCAGGGATGCGGTGCCGTCTTCCAGAAGGGAGAGGTTATGGTAATCTATTCGGGGCAGCAAATTTTGGATTAATGCATCCTTGGGCAGGTGAGGGCTGTCGTCAAAACGCCAAAGCTGGCTTAGAGGGGCGATGGTGATATCGAAAGCGCCGTCGCTGGCCTCGCAAACAGAGAGAGACGTTTCTAAAATCTTTTGAGTAGCGGGATCCAGCGAGATGAAATCTTTTCCGGCCTGAGCGTTTAGCCTTTGAATATCGCTGTTTTCTACCCGCCAAGAGATTAGGTCTTCCAGCAGGGCCACCTGGTTTGCGGCTTTTTGCGCTGTCTCTTCCCGCTCCGGCCCGTAAAGGGTCTGCTGCACATAAGAACCCATGGAATAGGTGGTCACTTGGTACTTTTGCCCGGAGCCTTGGGCAATATAAAGGGATAAGGCCAGCAGGATCACGGCCAAGGCCAACATACCAAACAGCAGCCATTTCTTGTTTTTTAGGGATATGCGGTCAAAAAGCTTCATAAAAGTAAAATTTTCACCTACAATTTTTTCAAGGTTTTCGTTGACGTTTGTTTTGAGACCGGCGTTCCAAGCCCGCTTTTGTATGCCGCGGAAGACCGGCAAAACAAAGTGCGCATTTTTCTTTTCTCCGCTATAAAAAAGAGCTCCAGGGAGTGGAGCGCTCTTTGGTGGGAAAACAAAACTCGGCGTGAATAACAAAGCGCGGGGAAGATGCACTTCCGGCACGAAACTATTATAGCATGGCCCCTAGAAAAAGGAAAGTCCCCGGGCAGGGAGATTGCCCGGGGAAAGGAAAAGAAAATATCTTGTACGCTTAGTTAAGCTCCAGTTTTTTGGCCGCGTCAATAATAAGTGCTACGGCCATATCAATGGAAAACCTGGAGGTGTCGATGGTCAGGTCGTAATTCAGCAGATCATCCCACCGGTTGTTGGTGTAGAAATTGTAATAGTTGGCCCGCTGTTTATCCTTTTTAGCCACGAAGTCGGGGATTTTCCGTTCCTCGCCGCATAACTGCTTTTCGGTAACGCGCTTTACTCTGGCAGACTTGTCGGCATGGACAAACACGTTGAGGCAGTTTTCATGCTCTCTCAAAATGTAATCGGCACAACGGCCAATGATCACACAGGGGCCTTGTTCCGCGGCCTTTTTAATAATATCGGCTTGAATGATAAATAGTTTATCGTTAATAGGCATTTCGTTTAAGCCGGGAATGCGGGAACCAAAGGCGTAACTGCCCATCACCATAGAATAGAGCAGGCTGCTGGTGGCTTTTTCATCCGCAGCAGCGAACACCTCTTCGGAAAAACCGCTCTCCTTGGCCGCCATGGCGATAAGGGCTTTGTCATAAAAAGGGATCCCCAACTGCTCGGAAAGCTTTTCCCCCACCTCGTGGCCGCCGCTTCCAAATTGACGGGAAATGGTGATAACAGGCAACATATTTGATTCCTCCTCGCATTAGTAAAATAACGTTAATTGGAAGTCTTCTGGTAAATGATACCATGATTTCACAACTAAACAATATCGCATTTGAAGGAAAAAGTCAAGCTTTTCCACACAATTTTTTTCGTGCACTTTTTTGAAACTGTGAGAAAATGGCAAAATAGGACAGGGCTTCTGCGCCTAGCGACAAGCTTTGCACAGGGAAACTTCTTTGTTTTGAAACAGCCTGTCCCGAATACCCTCGTGGGTGAGGGTCCCAGCCTTGTAGGCCTCGGCACACAGCAAGAGCTGGACAACGGGCAGGGCGCCGCCCCTTATGCCCTTGTTTCGGCTTATCCTGTCCAGCTGTGCCTCAAAATTCCCGGTAAAATGGCCGGAAACAAACAGAAAATAGAAATCCTCAATACCGCTGTCGAAATTTTCCCACCACTTGTTGGGATTGACCTTTTCATCCCGGGTTTGGTTTTCTCCAATGTACCGCTCCATTTCGTCGGCTTGGGCAATGGGAAGTCTGTAGCCTTTGGAATAGGCTTTGGTGTCAATGATGACGCCGTAGCCCTCTTTTCCGCAGGTGAAAATAATACCGTCGGGTTTGCGGCTGCCTCCCAAATGCAGTCCTTGATACCGGCACTCCTCTGTGAGCAGCTCCAGAGTCTTCATTTCGAACAGCCGGTTTTGTTGGCTGTCGTAAGCCAAGTCCAGCAAAGTAAGGTATTCGTGAGACAAATACATCAGTTTGGCCCGCAGCGCCTCTTTGGTTTCTTCCAAACCGGATCTTGCTAGGGATTGAGGCAACGGGATTACAAAATCGGAAATTTCATCCTGGAACAAAATTCGCCCCTGAATTTCCGAAATTTCCAAGCCGATATTTTGCAAGCCCTTGATGTCGTCGCAGATGGTAGTTTCACTTTCTTCCAACCCAGCCTTTTTTAAATAGGCTTGAATTTCCGCCAGGGAAACGGCCCGTTTGCTTTCCGAAATATATTTGAGCAGGAAAGCCCGCCGGGTACGCAGATATTCCCGGCCGGAGCCCTTGGTGGCCAACATCTCCCAACATACATTTTTTGGAATTCTTTTGTGCCTGCTTTTCCCGCGCGCTCTTCCCAATGCTGTCATGCCGCCGGCGGTGATCAGGTACGCCTGGTTAAGCGTTTCGGAATAATTGTTTCCCGCCACTGTGACAGTAACCTTTTTGGGCGCTTTCTCTACCAAACCCAGCTTTTCCAGCCAACTGGCGATCATGCGGGAATATTTGTCGGAAGATCCTTCCCAATCGGCCTTCATAGCGTTGCGGTCCTTGGGCTGTGCCCCCACTAGTGCTCGGATCAGCAGCTTCTGGGGCATGTTGGTAAAGCCGTCTTCCCCAATAAAGCCCAACTGCTGCCCCAATTCGAATTTGGTAAGGGGCGTTTCCTGGCTTTTGGCCAGCAGGCCCAAAATTCGAATAGCCGGAGGGTAGGCCAAAACGGCGTTTGTCAACACCTCTTTTTCTCCGGCAGAAAGCGCCTCGCCCTTTTCCCGGAAGGCCGTAAGCCGCAATCCCTGGGGGGTTATGGTGAAGGTGTCGCTGCTATAGTCATATTGGAGAAATCCGAAGCAATGGGCCCAGCGTACATAATTATCGGCGGGCCAATCTACAATAAAATCTCGCTTTTGCCCCTTTACCGCCGCTTGAATGATGCCGTTACAGCGGGAATGGCTTCGAGGCGTAAAAGCAGTGCCCACCAGCTGGGAATAGGAGATTCTTACAGGCCGGGTGTTCAGAGCGTCTACAAGTTCACCGCGTCCATCCCGTTCTTCTACCAGCTTTGGGATGGTATGGGAGACAAGCTCCCGATGCTTTTCCGAACTGTTGTCGAATACGGCCACAACATCGCAAAGGCTTCGCAAATTGCTGGGGTCCTGCACCCAGCCAAAGGCCCGAAAAACGGTGTGGCAGGTGGGTATAACAGAAATCATAATCGCACTCGCAATTAGTAGTTTATTACCAAAACTTCCTTGCTTTCCCCTCTCTTGGTATTGTAGCTGGAGTTGGAATAGGTGTAATCCAGCGGGACGAGCTTGTACTTCTTTGCCCATTCCAGCAAAATGCTGTTTTGCTTTCCCTTGTGCTCCATGACGTTCGATAGGGCAAACCGAATTCCCCGCTGGTTCGCGTGGTCCAAATATTGGTACAGAGCGTGTTCCTGGCTTGCCTTCCAATCTTTAAACCCACGGCTTCCATCGTTGTAGGTTCCTGTTGTAATAAGGTAAGGAGGGTCGCAATAGAAGAAATCGTGGGAATTGAATTTTTCTAAGGGAATTTCTGTAAAATCTTTACTGGTAAATTCCACGTTCATGCTTTTGAGCCGCGTGACAAAGGCGATGAGGTTGCGTTCCATGTTTTCTGAAAATTGGCTCCGGGCCCTTCCGAAGGGATTGTTATATTCCAGGCTGTTGTTGAACCGGAACTGATAGTTAAAGGAATAACAGGTCAAGGTGTAAAGGTCAATGGGGTCCCGAGTTTTATTGTAAAACTCCCGGAATCGCTGGAACCCTTCCTCATTTTCTTTCGAAAGCCCGTATTCCGCGATGCGGGATTTGATTTGACAGAGCAGCTCGGGAAGCTCCATGCTGCGAAAGGCCTCAAACAGCTCTACGACTTTCCAGTTAATATCGTTGCAGAGAATCTTTTTAGCGGTTACGTTAATGGCCACATTGCAGCCTCCCGAAAACAGGTCGACGAAGGTATTGATATTTTTTGGGAACAGGGGGAGAAGCTGGGGCAGCAGCTTGTACTTCCCGCCTATGTAATTCATGGGGCTTTTAATATATTTTTTGGGATCCACAATAGGGCACGGCTCTTTAACAGGGCCTTTGGGTACCAGAAGGCTCTTCCTGGGAAGCCTCTTTTCTACATAAAAAAGATATTCGTACAGGCATTGGGACTGCCCGGGTTTTTTGCTCTTGTATTGCCGGTAGGGAATGTCATACCGCTGGTAGCTTTTTTCTATACCATGACGCTTCAAGATTTGTTCGATCTCATGGGAAGCCATGAGGCCGTCGGTGCTGTAGCTCAGAACGATGTGGCGGAATTTTGCCTTTGCCACCAGGTCTTCCAATGCCTCCGAGACCTTGCTTTTGACGCAAAAGTCAGATTTGGCGTCTTCATAAGGCCTCATGCCGGTAACTCCATGCACCTCCGGGCAGTCATATTTGGATATGGTCTCCAACAAGTGATAATTTGGGGCGTACTGCCGGGTATTGTAAGGAGGGTCCAAATATAAAATATCGCCCTCCAATTCTCTAATGAGTTTGTTGGCATCCTGTTGGTAGCACCGGTTTTTCCTTTTGTTATCTACCACATCCAGGCGCACCATTTCCAAATCCTTTAAGGCACGCTTGTCCCAATGCTTCAAGTAAGCACCGTAGGTGCCCGTGATATTGGAAACGGAAGGGATTGCTTCAATGAGCCCGGCAAGAAGGTAGTAATATTCCAGCTCTGTTACAAGGCATTGTTTTTTCCAGGCGTCTAAGGTGTTCCGAATAAAATCTGCCCGCAGCGCGTTTTTGTGGGACAAATACATCCTTTTGCAGTGCTCGTGAGGGGAATAGTGCTCCGTGATAAAAAGGTGCCCCTTATCCATTGGAGGAATCTCCGCCTCTTCCAAAAAGCGGAAGGGATCAGATATCCCCCTGTCTCTCAGCTTCAAGAAAACGGGCTTTTTATTGTTTTCCACCGTAGCTTTTTGTATGACATAAGAAAAGTACAGGATATCGTTGGAATGAATTTCGTATCTGGGCTTAAAATACCGGGCCACCACGCCGGTACCGGAAAAAATATCGCAAAATATGGTTTCCCTTCCTGTGGCGTGCTCTAAAATCACTTGATCAATCTTTTCCAACAAATGGGCCTTGCTGCCAATGAATCTCATAATTCCACATCCCAAAACATCCTTATAAGGGATAATACCACTCAGACCGGTAAAAGTCAATGCGCCTTTTACCGGTCTGCCATCCCGGAATTTTCTCCGAAAAGGGCTTTTGGGCTTGATTTTACAGGCATAGTGCTTTAAAATATTTCTAGGAAAACCCCAGAAAAGCTTTAAGAACAAATAGGGAGGCCACCATATATGCAGAAAGGCATTAAACGTATTTTAGTAGTAGATGACGACACGATGAACTTGATGCGAACCAGGATGATCCTGGAAAAGCACTATGATGTGCTTTTAGCCGATTCAGGTGAAGAAGCTCTGGAAAGGTTAAAAAGAGAAAAGGTTGATCTGGTCCTTCTGGATATTGAAATGCCAAACATGAACGGTATCGAGACCTTTGAACGCATGAAGGAAGAGTGCTCGCTGGAGATTCCTGTGATTTTTCTGACAGCGTCAGGCGAAAAAGGAAATGTGCTCAATGCCATTAAGCTGGGAGCTGTCAATTATTTAAAAAAGCCATTTTTACCCCAGGAGCTGTTAAAACGGGTTGCGCAGGAGCTTGAAACACGATGAAGACTCAGGAACAGATGAGTAGGCACTTGCTTTTGGCCGGTATTGTCACGGTGTTTAGCATCACAATGATCTTAGTCACAGTTGCCATGTCTTGGGAGCTGTGGATGATCTTGTTGATCACTGCAGGTTGTTTGAGCATATGGGTTTTGCATATCGGGAGAATCGGCTCGGAGAGCCTATATGAGAATTTGTGCGCTGTCCTTCTGATAGTGGAATTTTTCTTTTTCGGAGTCCACAGCGCCAGCTTGTTTGAGATACCTGCTGTGACTTGTATCATGATCTTCGCCTTCTCAATTCTGGGTAAAAAGCAGCTGTTGTATTTGACGGCTGCTTTCTATGTATTGCTGCTGTTATATCATTTTTTATTCCTGGGAACAATTGCTTTTGACATGGATTTTCAAAACGTCGTGCGCCTTGTGCTCGGTGCTGCCGTGGTAACGGGCGCGGTAGAAATAACAAGGCGCCGGATTAACCGAAGGCGAGTAGAACTCCAGAGATACCATAGGATATTGGAGCAGCTGGAAACATCGGGAAAGCAAAACGCACTCTTTTTGTCGAATGTGTCTCACGAATTTCTCACCCCTATTAACATGGTGCTTGGAATTAGCGAAGTCATGCTGGAAAAAGAAATTTCTCATGAAATTCGAGAGGACATACAATCTATCCAGCTGGCCGGCAAACGCCTTTCCAACCAGATCAGCAATATTCTGGACTATACCGAGATCATAGAGGGCACATTGACTGCGGCAAAGGAAGAATATATGATCACTTCGGTGCTGTACGATGTGATCGCCATGACGGCTATGCAGGGCAGTCGGCACCATTTGGAGCTGGTGTTCGACATTGTTCCCGATATTCCGGCGCTGCTGGTTGGGGATGTAGAAAAAATTTCTCAGGTGCTGAAGATCCTTCTGGAAAATTCTTTGAAATTTACCGAGGAGGGCGGCATTAATGTTTGTATAGGATACCGAAGAGAAAATTATGGGATTAACCTGCTCATCGATATTTCTGACACCGGTATTGGTATGACCGATTCTCAGCTCACACAAATGTATGACGATTTTTATCAGGCCGATTCCGGAAGCAGCCGCTTTGCAGGAGGGCTTGGCCTTGGTATACCCATTGCGCGGGGACTTCTCCATGCCATGGGTGGTTTTATCCATTTCGAAAGCAAAGAGCAGCAAGGCCTGCGGGCGCATATTGCCATTCCTCAGGGGGTGGCAGACGACAGCCCGAGTATTGTGCTTTCCAACCCGGAGAGGCTTTGTATTGCCTGCTATTTCAGGCCGGAAAAATATAGCTGCGACGAGGTGAGAAGGTATTATGACAAGTTGATCCTGCACATGGTGGAACGACTTGGCATAGAAGGGTACCAGGCGCATAATTTCGAAGGGCTGCTTAAGCTGCAGCGTACCCATACGCTAACCCATATATTCATTGCACAGGCAGAATACGAGGAGAACCGTTCTTATTACGAAGAGCTTACCCATAGCCTTCAGGTGGTGGTTATTGCGGAAGCAGATTTCATGTTGAACCGGGAAAGCGGGATGCTTGTAATACGCAAGCCCTTTTCCGCCCTTTCGGTGGTGAACCTTTTAAATGGGGAATCGGAAGAAAACGGGTACAAAGAAGCCCAGGCTGTAGGGGACAAGGCTTTTTCTTGTATGGGCATCAAAGCTTTGGTGGTGGATGATGAAGAGATGAACCTGGTGGTGGCAAAAGGCGTTTTGGGTGGTTATGGCATAGAAGTGGAAACCTGCCTGAGCGGCCGGGAAGCTATAAAGCGTTGCTGCAGCACTTGTTACGATATTGTGTTTTTAGACCATATGATGCCAGGCTTCGACGGTGTGGAGACCCTCCGGCATATTCGCGAAATAGACAATGGGATTTATGCCGATTTGCCGGTGATTGCGCTGACGGCGAACACGATTAGCGGCGCCAGAGAGATGTTCCGCAGCGAAGGTTTTACAGAGTTTGTACCAAAGCCCATCGAACGGGTTGTTTTGGAGCGGGTTTTACGCAAGGTGTTGCCGCCCGACCGTATTCAGTACAGCGAAAGGCCCATGGCAGAAGATGTCTTAGAAGCCAAAGAGGTACCCCAGGAACCTGCAGCGGGGGAAGAGTCCTCCGCCGTCTTATCACATCGGGAAGTTCCGGAAGGCGGTGCTCTTTTGTCTTATGCCCGGCTCAGGCAGGCTGGTGTCAATGTGGAAATGGGCTTGGCTTATTGCGGCGGCATGGAAGATTTCTATGTGGAAATGCTGCGGATGTTCGGTGCTCAATATGAGGAGAAAAAAGCGGAACTGGCTTTGCTGTATGAAACGGCCAACTGGGCCGATTACGCCATAAAGGTTCATGCTTTAAAGAGTACTTCCCTGACCATTGGCGCGGAAGCTCTTTCAGAGCAGGCAAAAGCGCTGGAGCAGGCTGGGAAGAGTGGCGACACGGCCTACATCCAGGAAAATCATGCTGCCCTAATGCAGGCCTACCAGAGTCTTTATGAAAGCATTGCTGAATTATAAAGGGCCTGACCGATTTTGTTGAGAGGAGAAGGCGAGTTGAAAAAATGGTTGGAAATCATCTTTGATCATAGGATTGACCTGCAGGAGCGAATGTTCCGCGTGGTGACGGGCATTAGTATGGTAGCGATGGCGTTCGTTATGCCAATGGGCAGAACTGTTTGGAACTACCTGGCTTTGGCGGCAAGTCTTGTGATAATGGCTTGGATAGTAAAAGTAAGCATAAAAAAAGGATCGAGTCAACGCAGGAGCTACCGCCATTGTGGTATTGCTGCTGGTGCTTTTTCCTATAGGCTTTTTCACGGCCGGTGGGTTTTATAGTGGAGTGCCCGAATGGGGAGTAATTTGTTTTTTCTACATTAGTCTCATTTTGGCCGGAAGGCGCAAAATAGTGTTTTTCCTGCTTTGTACAGCAGAAATATGGGCCTGTTATAATATAGCCTTTTATTTTCCCCAATTTGTGGCGCAGAATTCTTTGCAAAATTCTTTTTTCGATTCTGCCAATTCTGTGATTCTGGTAGGTGCACTGACCAGTGTGTTGCTTTTGTTTCTGAGCAAGATTTATGAAAAAGAAAATGAGCTTTCCAGACAGCAAAAAGAGGAAATAGAGGAATTGAGTAAGGCAGAAAACCACTTTTTCTCCAGTATGAGTCACGAAATTCGCACGCCTATTAACACGATCATCGGGCTCAATGAGATTATCCTTCGGGAAGATATTTCAGAAGAAGTTGCCGAAAACGCCAGGAACATCCAGGGTGCCAGTAAAATGCTGCTTACCCTTGTCAACGATATTTTGGACTTGTCTAAGATTAAATCCGGGAAAATGGAAATTGTGAATGTTTCTTATGAGACGGGAAAGTTTTTCTCGGAAATCGTCAATATGATATGGGTTAAAGCCAAGGAAAAGGGATTAGAGTTTCGGTTACATGTGGACCCTGCCATTCCCAGTATGCTCTGCGGCGATGAAGTGCGCATTAAGCAGATATTAATCAATCTGCTCAATAATGCGGTAAAGTATACCCAGGAGGGCGCCGTTACTTTTTCCGTTCGGTGTGAGCGTATGACGTTGAACAAGGTTCGGGTTTGGTATTCTGTAGAGGATACCGGGCAGGGAATAAAAAGAGAAAATATTCCTTACATTTTCAGTGCTTTTAAACGGGTGGATGAAGAAAGGAACCGCCATATTGAAGGTACCGGACTGGGACTTAGCATTGTGCATCAGCTGGTAGAGCTAATGGGTGGCGAGATCAGTGTCAACAGCGTATATACCAAAGGCTCTACCTTTCTTGTCATGCTGGAGCAGGATATTGTAAACGGCGATGAGTTGGGGGAATTTACGGTGGATTCCCATGTCAAAGCCAGGGAGGGAGAGCGATACCGGCAAAGCTTTGAAGCGCCGGAAGCGCATATCCTGGTAGTGGATGACAATGATATGAACCTAATGGTAGTACGCAAACTGCTTTTAGATACTAAGATTCAGATTGATACGGTCAAAAGCGGCGCGGAATGCCTGCAAATGACCCAAAACCAGCATTACGATGCCATTTTGATGGACCACCTGATGCCAGAAATGGATGGAATACAATGCCTTCATGCCCTGCGGACTCAACCAGGGGGAATGTGCCAGGACACGCCTGTGATTGCCTTAACAGCCAATGCGGGAAGTGATAACCAGATGCTTTACCGGAAAGAAGGCTTTAATGGTTACCTTGCAAAGCCTGTAGGAGGCGCGCTATTAGAGGCAGCCGTTTTGAACATTTTGCCTAAAAGGCTAATAAAACTCAGCGAAGCGGAAAGCCAATCTGAAATCGGGAAGGAAGTTTTGATTTTTGAACAGGCCCAAAGGCGTCCTCTTATGGTCACAACAGACAGTGTATGTGACCTTCCGGAATCATTGCTTAAGGAGTTCGGCATTTCGGTGTGCCCTTATTACATACGAACGGTTGAGGGGCGATTTTTAGATGAACTGGAAGTGCGTGCAGACGAGCTGCTTGTGCATATATCGGAGGGGAAAACCGACACCTCGGAACCACCGGAAATAGAAGATTACGAAAAGTTTTTTGCCGAAAGGCTTACCGAAGCCCAGAACGTGATACATATCACTATGGCAAAGCACGTCAGTCAGGGCTACTACAATGCTTTGGAGGCGGCGAAATCTTTTGAAAATGTTACGGTGGTCGATTCGGGACACCTTTCCAGCAGTATGGGCCTTGGGGTGCTGTATGCCGCGTTTATGGCGGAAAAACATGCTACAAAGGCGGAGATTGTGAAGGCGATAAAAAAGTTGAGGCGCTATATTTCCTCGGCCTTTATCATCGAGAATACACAAGCAATGTGCCAGGCGGGCAGGGTTTCTAAAAAGATACAGGTTATTTGCAATGCTTTGCTGCTGCATCCTGTTATTGTATTGCGAAAAAGCAAAATGGTAGTGGGCGGTGTGAAAATGGGGGACTTTGCCCATATGGCGAGAAGCTATGTCCGCCGGGTATTCCGTGATCCCAAAAGTATTGACCGGCGAATTTTATTCATTACCTACGCCGGTATGGAGGAAAAGAAACTGCAGTATATTCAGTATCTTGTAAAGCAATACTGTTCCTTCGAAAGGGTCTACCTGCAAAAAGCTTCTTCTGCCATTGCCAGCAATTGTGGTCCGGGTTCCTTTGGCCTGTTATTTATGAGAAAAAATGAGATGGTCATCTCTTACTCCCAGATGTCAAAACTGGAAACGTCAAACTGAAATTTCCATTTACCATGAGAAAAACCGGCTTGTCACGTGACAAGCCGGTTTTTCTCATTTTTATAAGACTTTGGAAAGAAACTCCTTTAACCTGGGATGCTGAGGATTGGTAAAAAAAGCTTCGGGTTCGTTTTGTTCGGCAATGACGCCTTGGTCCATAAAGAGCACCCGGGTGGCTACAGAACGAGCAAACCCCATTTCGTGGGTTACCACCACCATGGTCATGCCGTCGTCGGCCAGCTCCTTCATAATGTCCAGCACCTCGCCCACCATTTCCGGGTCCAGGGCAGAGGTGGGCTCGTCGAACAGCATGACATCGGGGTTCATGGCCAGGGCCCTGGCTATGGCGATACGCTGCTGCTGGCCGCCGGAAAGCTGTTTGGGGTAGGCGTTGGCCTTATCGGGCAGGCCCACCCGTTCCAAAAGCTCCAAAGCCCGTTTGTCGGCTTCCTGTTTCGTCAAGAGCTTTAGCTTTACAGGGGCCAGCTTGATGTTCTCTTTTACCGAAAGATGGGGGAACAGGTTGAACTGCTGGAATACCATGCCCATGCGGGCCCGCAGCCGGTTAATGTCGTTTTTCGGATCGGTGATGTCAATGCCCTCGAAGGTGATGGTGCCGCCGGTGGGCTGCTCCAGCAGGTTTAAACACCGGAGAAAGGTAGATTTTCCCGAGCCGGAGGGCCCTACCACGGCAACCTTTTCTCCTTTTTTAATATGTTCGTCAATACCCTTCAGAACCATGTGGCCGCCAAAGGATTTTTCCAAGTTTTTAACGCTTATCACTTGCCCGCAGCCTCCTTTCCAACAAATTCAAAAGCCCGGAAAGCACCAGCACCATGGCGAGGTAAATCACAGCGATGGCGATATAGGGCATGTAGGGGGCGTAGGTGCGGCTCTGCACGATCATGGCGCCCTTGGTCAGGTCTTGCAGGCCGATCACTGTGCAAATGGAGGTCTCCTTCAGCAGGGTGATCAGTTCGTTACCCAGGGCGGGCAGAATGTTTTTGATGGCCTGAGGAATCACAATATACCCCATGGTTTGGGTATAGTTCAGGCCCAGGGACCGCCCGGCCTCCGACTGGCCTAGGTCAATAGACATGATGCCGGAACGGACGATTTCCGCCACATAGGCGCCGGAATTGATGCCAAAGGAAAGGGCGGCCACTAAGATCATGATATCGTCTCTGGCCCAGTTGAACACGATGAACCACATGATCAAAAGCTGGACGGTAGCGGGAGTGCCTCGAATAACAGTGAGATATATTTTGCAAATCCAGTTGAGAACTCCCAATACAAAATGCCCAATCCCCTTTTTGTTTCCCCGTTGGGAATCGTGAGCCGAACGTACCACAGCCACCAGAACGCCGATCACAATGCCCAAAAGCAGAGCCAGTATCGTGACTTCCAGGGTGGTGAGGATGCCGTCTAAAAAATATTTCCAGCGGTTATCGGTAATAAAGGTCTGTTCAAACTGGTCGGTAAACCAGGCCCAGCCTTCCGCCATAAAAACGCCCTCCTTCATTTCCTCTTAATAAAGACAATGGCCGGGCTCTTGAAAAAGCCCATAGCCTGCCCAAAAGTGTTTTTTATAGACCACGGGACTCCCGCGGGAAGGGGAGTCCCGTTTTTTTCAAGGCCAACAGGAAGCAGCCGTTTATTCGGCCTTGATATACTTATCTACAATGTCCTGCACGGTGCCGTCTGTGATCAACTTGTCCAAAGCGGCGTTCACCTTGTCTAAAAGCTCGGTGTTTTCTTTGGCAATGGCAATGGCATAATCTTCCAGGGCATACTCGGTATCCAAAATCTTCAAGCCCTCGTTTTGGCTCACAAAAGACTTGGCGGGTTCGTTATCGATAACCACGCAGTCCACTTTGCCGGAAAGCAAAGCCATGACGGCGTCGGTACCCTTGCTGTAGCGGGTTACGGCATCCTCACCATAGTCGTCGCTGCAATACAGGTCGCCGGTAGTACCCTGCTGCACGCCGATCTTTTTGCCCTCCAGGTCGTCGATAGAGGCAATGGGGGAATCTTCCTTCACAATGACCACCTGAATGCCGGTGGCATAGCTTTTTGTGAAATTCACGTTCTTTTCCCGGTCGGGAGTTACGGTCATACCGGCCATGCCCATGGAGGCCTTACCGCTTTGAATGGCGGGGATAATGGAATCGAACTCGATGTCGGAGATCTGGAATTCCATGCCCAGCTCCTTGGCGATGGCGGCGCCGATTTCGGCGTCGATACCTACGATATTGTCACCTTCATAATATTCATAGGGCTCGAAGAAGGCGTTGGTGGCCATGATGAGCACATCGCCGCCGGCAGTGCTGGCGGGAGTCTCTTCACTGCCGGCCGCGGAGCTTTCCGCAGCAGAAGAGGAGGCTTCCGTTTTGGAAGAAGTATTGGCCCCGGAAGATGCAGGGGCTTCGCCGCAGGCAGCCATGGTGGCCAAAAGCAACAACAAAGATAAGAGCATTGCAACTTTTTTCATGATGGTTTTCTCCTTCAAAATTATTTTTTTGAAATAAATATTCATCCAATGCCCTACATTATACAACTTCCTGTGTGTTTTTCAAGTGGAAAAACAGCAGATTAAGGGAAGAATGCCGGGAAACTTTGTGTAAATAATGAATAAAAATACATTAGCGTTAAAAAACCGGGGAAATCTCGGAAAAAATACCGTGGCAATCCGGAGAGGCATCCGTTATAATGGTGCCAAAGGCGCCGCGGTAAAAGCCGCAGGGCAGCCGGGATTTTTACAGGGAAAGGAGTTGTTTTGGCTGGATTATTTAAAGGAATTTTCAAAGCCTTCGGCTCATTTCAGGGGTGCTCCGTTTTGGGCATGGAACTGCAGGCTGGAAAAGGAAGAGCTTCTCCGGCAGATCGAGGTGTTCCAAAAAATGGGTTTGGGTGGCTTTACCATGCACTGCCGCACCGGCCTGGGGACTCCCTATTTGGGGGAAGAATATTTAGAGGTGGTCAAGGCTTGTGTGGAAAAGGCAAAGGCTCTGGACATGGAGGCCTGCCTTTACGACGAGGACCGTTGGCCCTCGGGCGCGGCCGGGGGTGAGGTGACGAAGGAGCCGAAATACCGGGCCCGTTACTTGGCTTTTTCCCCTTTTCCAAAGGAAGAGGCTTCCAAGGGAAACAGCGCCGAACTTCCCTCAAGCTCTGCCCAAAACAGCTTCCGGGCCAATGGGACACTGTTGGCAAGGTATGGAATTACCCTTTCCCAAGGGGCTCTTTCCGCCTACCGGCGGCTGGAAGAAGGGGAAGAGGGGAAAGCAGGGGAAACTTTGTGGTACGCCTATTTGGAGGTGAGCCCTCCCTCCTCCTGGTACAATAACCAGACCTATGTGGACACTTTAAACCCGGAAGCCATCCGGCGTTTCATAGAGACCACCCATGAAACCTACCGGAAGGCGGTAGGGGAGGAGTTCGGAAAAACAGTACCTTCTATTTTTACCGACGAGCCCCAGTTTGTCCACAAAGGGACTTTGGGCAGGGCAGAGGAAAAGAGGCCTATTATTCTGCCCTACACCGACAATTTTGACGAAAGCTTCCAAAAGGCCTATGGACAAAGCTTTTTAGATGTTTTACCCGAAGTGGTGTGGGAGCTGCCGGAGGGGAAACGCTCCCTGGCCCGCTACCGCTACCACGACCACATTGCCCAGCGTTTTTGCGAGGCTTTTTCCGCTACTATTTCCGGTTGGTGCGAAAAGCATGGTATCGCCCTTACCGGTCACATGATGGAGGAGCCCACCCTGCAATCCCAGACAGCGGCCATCAGCGAGGCTATGCGCCATTACCGGGGCTTCCAAATGCCCGGCATCGACATGCTGTGCGATTGGCGGGAATACAACACGGCCAAGCAGGCCCAAAGTGCCTGCCATCAGTTTGGCCGAAACCAAATGACCAGTGAGCTTTACGGCGTGACAAACTGGGATTTCGATTTCCGGCGGCACAAGCTTCAAGGCGATTGGCAGGCGGCTTTGGGCGTCACTCACCGGGTACACCACCTTTCCTGGGTCTCTATGGAAGGGGAAGCCAAGCGGGATTACCCGGCCTCCATTTCTTTCCAGTCCCCTTGGCACGAAAAATACGCCCTGCTGGAAGACCATTATGCCAGGGTCAATACGGCTTTGCGCAGCGGGACCCCAAAGGTGCGGGTGGGAGTGATCCATCCCATCGAAAGCTTCTGGCTGTGGTTTGGTCCCAAAGAGCAGACGGCTGCTGTGCGGGAAAAGCTGGACAGGCAGTTCAGCCAGGTGACCGATTGGCTGCTCTTTGGTCTCATCGATTTCGATTTTATTAGCGAAAGTCTGCTGGAGGATATGGAAAGGGGCCCGAAAGATGGGAAGTTCCACGCCGGGGAAATGGCTTATGATGCGGTGGTGGTGCCCGGATGCATCACCTTGCGGCAGGAAACGCTGGAACGGCTAAAGGCCTTCCGGAGTCAAGGGGGAAAAGTGATCTTTTTGGGAGATATCCCCACCCATATTGGCGCTGTCCCAAGCCAGGAAGGGAAAAAGCTGGCGGAAATTTGTGTTGCCATCCCCTTTGAGCAGACGGCCCTCTTAAATTCCCTGCAGGAGTTCCGCCTCATTGATTTAAAAGATGAAAACGGCGTGCGCACAGGGGAATACCTTTCCCAAATTCGGGAAAACGGGGAAGAGCTTTTGCTGTTTTTGGCTAACGGCCGGGCGATTTGCGGGGAAGATGTCCCTAAGGCAAAGCATCTTACCCTGGAAATAGCCGGGGAGTACCAACCCATTTTACTGGATACCTTTACCGGAGAGCAAAGGCCCATGGCTGCAGCGCTCCAGAACGGGAAGACAGAAATTTTCTGGAATTGTTGGGGGCAGGACAGCCTCTTGCTCCGGCTGAAAAAGGGAATGCCCTCTCGGGAAGGGGCGGCTCTGCCGGAAGAAGGCTGGGAAGAGACGGCTGTTTTAGGCGAGGTTTGCGGCTACGAAACCCAAGAGCCCAATGTGCTGCTGTTGGATCAGGCAGAAATTTTGGTGGATGGCACTCCCATGTGTTCCCGGGAAGAGCTTTTGCGGGCCGATACCATGGTGCGCCGCCGGTTGGGATATCCTGCCGATGGCGGAGATGTGGCCCAGCCCTGGACTGTGCCAGAGGAGCCCTACCGGCATGTGGTGACCCTGCGGTTTGCCGTGGAAGCGGAACAGCGGCTGGAACAGGTAAAGCTGGCCTTGGAACAGGCTGGTATTTCGGAAATTTTCTGGGATGGGGAAAAGGTGGAGCTCCGGCCGGAGGGCTGGTATACAGACCCCTGCCTTACGGTGACGCCTTTGCCCCTGGTGGAAGCAGGCAGTCATGTGTTGGAAATCCGCCTGCCCTACCGGCAAAGGTCCAGCCTGGAATGGTGCTATTTGCTGGGAGATTTCGGCGTGCGGGTCGCCGGCAGCAGAGCTGTGCTCACTGCGCTTCCCAAAGAAATAGGCTTTGGCAGCCTGACGCCCCAAGGCTTCCCCTTCTATGGGGGAAACTTCACCTACCGCCTGGATGTGGAGTTGGAGGAGGGGGAATACGCCCTTTCCGCCGCCAAGTTCCGGGCTCCCTTGCTTTCCGTCAAGGTGGACGGGGAAGAAAAAGGGGAGATCGCCTTTGCTCCCTACCTAGCCCTTCTGGGCAGGCTTTCCGCCGGCCGGCATCAAATTGAACTCACCGCTTACGGAAGCCGGGTGAACACTTTTGGCCAGGTCCATCTCACCGATGAAGAACTCACCTGGTTCGGCCCCGATTCCTGGCGTACGACAGGAGACAGTTTCAGTTATGAATACCAGCTCAAGCGCACCGGAGTGCTGGCCGCTCCCCGGCTGTACAAAAAAACAAATATAAAATAATGATGGGAGAAAAAACAATGCTTCAACAAGTGATGACAGCCCCGGGAGTCATAGAATTTCGGGAAATAGAAACCCCTGTCCCCAAAGCGGGGGAGGTTCTGGTAAAAATTCAGAAAATCGGCATTTGCGGTTCCGACATCCACGTGTACCACGGGAAGCACCCCTTCACAAAATACCCGGTGACCCAGGGCCATGAGGTCTCAGGAGAGATCGAAGCCCTTGGGGAGGGCGTCACCGGCTTTTCCCTGGGCCAGAAGGTAACCATTCAGCCCCAGGTGGTGTGCGGGGAATGCTACCCCTGCCGCCACGGAAAGTACAATCTGTGTGAGAGCTTAAAGGTGATGGGCTTCCAAACCACAGGCGTGGCTTCCCACTATTTTGCGGTAGACGCGAAGAAGGTGACCCTGTTGCCGGAGGACATGAGCCTGGACGAAGGGGCCATGATCGAGCCCTTGGCGGTGGCAGTCCATGCCATTCGCCGGGCAGGTGACGTTGCCGGCCAAAAGATTGCCGTGCTGGGCGCGGGGCCCATTGGCATTTTGGTGGCCCAGGCCGCTAAGGGCCTGGGAGCACAAAGCGTGCTCATTACCGATGTGAGCGATGTGCGGCTGGAAAAGGCTAAGGAATGCGGTGTGGATTTTTGCGTGAACACCAAAGAGAAAAATTTTGGAGAAGCGCTGCTGGAAGCCTTTGGCCCCGACAAGGCAGATGTCATTTACGACTGCGCCGGGAACAACGTGACCATGGGTCAGGCCATTCAATATGCCAGGAAGGGCAGTACCATCATTTTGGTGGCCGTATTCGCCGATATGGGGAATCTCGATTTGGCGGTGCTCAACGACCATGAATTGGACCTGAACACTTCCATGATGTACCGCAACGAGGACTATGTAAAAGCCATCGAATTGGTAGACGGGAAAAAAGTAAAGCTTGCCCCTATGATCTCCAAGCATTTCCCCTTCCGGGAGTATTTGAAAGCTTACGAGTATATCGAGGCAAACCGAGAAACCACCATGAAGGTGATTATCGACGTACAGGAATAGAGCACAATTTTGCTGTTCCTAAAGTTTAAGAAGCGCTGAAAAGCTCTCTACAGGGCTTTCCAGCGCTTCCTTTTTCTTTTTTAGGAAATGAATCGGATGCAAGGGTGGAACTTTCTGCAAAGCCGGTTTTTTGAAAAAATTCTCCCACCCTTTTCCTTTGGAAAGAGGTTCGGGTTTTCTTTCTCGGCGTGGAGGGTCAGGAAAGCTCAAAGCTTTGCCCGGGCCTGGAAACCTCCATCACATGGGAAGCCCAATCCCGGTAAGTGGGGGTAGATTTAAACAGGGGCACCACGCTGTAATCGTCCCACATGTGCATGGGAAAAACGTATTCTGCTCCGGCGGCTTCGAAAAAATATTTCATGCCCAGGTCAAAGTCGGCTTCCTGCCGTGGGTCTAAGGGCACGAATGCCGCATAGATTTCTTTGCCGGAAAGAAGAGCCAGCTCTTTTTGGTACTGGGCCTTCATGGCGTCGTTTTGGAACCGAGGAGCGCCATCCCACACCCAGCAGTTCAGGTCGCCCGCATGGTAAAAAAGTTTTTCTTCGCATTTTACTAAGAAAGCTACACCCATGTCGGTAGATTCTAAAGTGGCTACCTTTAATCCCTGAGCCTCATAAGAAGCGTGTGGGGCCACCATAATAGTGTGTTCCTTTAATTCTTCCGGTACCCGGCGGGCAAAAATATCATTAGAAAGGAAATAAAAAACTTCTCTGCCTGGTTGGGCCAGCTGGAACACTGCCGGGGAGAAATGGTCCCCGTGGCTGTGGCTTGCGAACACATACAGGGTTTTCCCTTCCGGAATCTCCGGCAGGTCCCCCTCGTAGTAATCGAAAAGCAGGCAGCTGTGCTCTAATTCCACAAAGTAAGAGCTGTGATAAATAAAGGTGACTTTCATGGCAGTGCTTCCTTTCTAAAACTATTTTGCGCCGGCCCTTAATCTCTGGGACAAAACTTCGGCACATGTTCTGCGAAAATCTTATTTACAAGATCAAATCTGTTCATAATTTACGATTTATTTCATTATAATCTACTTTTGAAAGCAGTCAATAGCTTTTTCAAAATTTGCTCTGTTGAGAGGTGTCAATCCGGAATAAAAGGCTGCCAGCGTTTTATTCAGCCCTTTACAACGGCTTTAGCAAAGCCGCCGCTGTCCTTGGAGACTTCGATCTTGCTGGAGATTCGCCCCCGCAGTTCGGAAACATGGGAAATAATGCCCACCATCCTGCCGCTGCTGCGGATCATGGCTAGGGCCTTCATAGCCGTGTCCAAAGTTTCGCCGTCCAAGCTGCCAAAGCCCTCGTCGATGAAAAGGGCGTCCAAGCGCACCGCTCCCGAATGGCTCTGTACCACGTCCGAAAGGCCGAAAGCCAGGGAAAGGGAGGCCAAAAACTGTTCCCCGCCGGATAAAGTCTCTATGGAACGTGGGAGCATGGAAGCGCCGTCCATCACCTCAATATCTAAGCCTCCCAGGGCGTGGCCGCCCTTTGGCCCCTCCATACGGCGCAGAGCATACCGTCCCCGGCTGAGCTTTCCGAAAAAGCAGTTGGCGCTTTCCAGCACTTCATCTAGCATGATGCTGAGCACATATTGCAGAATGGGAGTCTTTAGGGGGTTGTTCCCAGCCAAGGAGCGGGAAAGCCTGGCGGTACGGCTGTAAACCTTTTCTCCTTCCCGCAGCTTTTCATCCAGTTCCTTTACTGCTTGTAAAGAACGCTGTAACGAAGAAATCTTCCCCTTTAGGCGGCCCAGGCTTTCGGAAAGGGCCAGAGAGCGCTCTCGCTTTTCCAGAGTTTCCCTGCGAAGGGCTTCCAGCTCCGGCGGGGTATCCCAGGAGATGGGCAGGGCTTGAAACTCCTCTTGGGCCTCCTTTTGGGCTCTCCGGGCAGCCTGGAAAGAAGCTTCTGCCGCCTGCAGTGCGGAAACCTCTTGCTCACATTCTTTTGTGAGCCGGGAGGCTTCCTGTTCTAATCCGGTGTAAAGCTGCTTTTTCCCGGCGACAGCTTTGGTCAGGGCTTCCCGGTTTAAGTCTTGGAAAGCGGATTCCCGCTTTTCCAGGGCCCGCTTTGTTTCTTCCGCAGAAGCAGAGAGGGCTGCAATGGCAGCGCCTGTTTCCTTTTCTCGCTGGGCTTGTCTTTCCTGGGCTTCCCGTAAAGAGGAAAGCTTTTTCCTGGCTGCTTCCAGCTTTTCCGCCATGGCTCGGTGCTTTTGGAAAAGCGTTTTGTTTTGGGCTTGGTTCTGCTTTGCCGTATCCAAGGAAGTGTCAAAGCTTTCCCACTGGGCCCTTTGGGCCGATTCCTTCTCCTTGGCTTGGCACAGGCCTTCCTGTAAGGCGCTGTACTGAGCTGTCTGGCGCAGTGCCTGTTCCCGGGCGGCCTTCTCCTGTTCCCGCAGCAGCTCCAGTTCCCCCGGATCCAGCAGCCGTTCCTCCCCGGAAGCGGGGCTGGGATGCTGCAGAGCTCCGCAAACAGGGCAGGGCTCCAAGGGCTTCAGCTGCCGGGCCAGGGCCAAAGCGGCGTTGCTTCGGAGTACAGCCTCTTGGGCGGAGAGCTTTTGGGAAAGGCTTTCCGCCAGCAGCGCGCTGGCCTTTTGGGCACGCTCCTTTTCTGCCAAGGCGGCTTCGACTCCTTGCCGGACCTTTGCCAGCTCCTGCAATTCGGCGTAGGCGGAAAGACATTTTTCCAGCCGCTGGCCCTCTTCCAACAGGGCAGGCAGCAGAGCGGAAGAAGACTGGGCCTGTTCTACAAAGGCTTCCCCCTTTACAAGCCGCTCCTTTAGCTGTGCCGCCTCTTCCTGTAGGGCTTTCAGCTGGGAACGGGCCTCCTGTAGCTGGAGCCCGATCTGTCTCTGCCGGGCTTTCAGCTCTTCTGCCTGGCTCAGCTCAGAAAGCTGCTGTTCTAAGGCGGAGATCTCCTGTACAACGGCCACCGCCTGTGTGCGAAGGGCGGACGCCTTTTCCCGCTTTTCCGCGGTGTGAGTCGCTCTTTCCTGGCAAGCGGTAAGTTTTTGGAGGACTTCTGCTTCCTGCTTTTGGGTCTTTTCCCATTGGGCTTTTTTCCGAAAATATTCCTCTGTAAGGCGCAAAAGAGCTTCTTGTTTTTGGAGGGCAAGGCTCAATTCTTCCCCCTCTCTTTGGCTCTGGGTTTCCTGCTGGACGGCTTGCGCCAAGGCGGCGGCTAGAGCCTCAACGGTTTCCAGCCGCTCCCGTTCCAGCAGGGAGCTTCGCATGGCGGAAAGCTGGTGGAGTTCCCCTTCCAGGGTCTTACTTTTAGAGGAAAGCCGTTCCGTGATGCTTTTCCAGAGTCCGGCAGAAAAAAGGGTTTCCAGCATGTCAGCTTTTTCTCGGGAATTCGCCCGCAGCAGCCGCAAAAAATCCCCCTGGGGCAGTACGATCACTTGGGAGAATTGTTCACAGGTCAGGGCTAAAAGCTCTTCGGCCCGGCGGCGTACCGCGCTTTCACTGCCGCTTTCCAAAAGGCGCATTTCCCCATCTTCTTCGGAAAAGCATTCGTGGGTATCTCGCAGCTGGGGCAGCTTGGTGTTGCGGTTCACCCGGAGAAAGAGGCTGCGGCGAAACCGGTAGATTTTTCCCTGCAAGGAAAAATCGAATTCCACGGTAGTGGGAGCCGATTCCGGAGCGCTGGCGCACCGCATACCGGCGAAATCTCTTCTGCCGCCGGTGGCCCGGCAGTAAAGGGCGAAGCTCATAGCGTCCAGCAAGGTGGTTTTCCCGCCTCCGGTAGGACCGGTGATCAGGAATAAGGCGTTTTGTTCCAGTTGGGTAAAATCCAACTCGGTTTTTTCCAGGTAGGGGCCAAAGGCTTCTAAAGAAAGGTGCAGAGGCTTCATTTTTGGCTCGCCTCCCGTTCTCGCAGCAATTCTTGGAACAGGGTAATGTCTTCCTCATCCGGGGTGAGCCCGCATACGTCATCCAGGAAGGAACGGAATATGGTGAGCTCGTTTTGGCCCTTCAGCCTTTTGGACCGCTCTCCGGTGGAAGAGGCGGCCCAGTTGTTGGTCACGGCCAACAGATTTGGGTAATAGGGGCGAAGCTGTTCCGCGGCCAAAAGGATGGGGGTTTTGTCCAGCAGTTCCAGCTCCACATAGTCTTCACAGGAGGCCTCCTGGCACATCAGTTCTTGAAACAGGCCGGAAATTTTTCGCACATCCCGCAGGGGCTCTATTGGAAAGAGGGTTTCCGTTATCTTTCCCCGGGCTGCTTCCAACTGAACAAAAGATTTTTTTTGCCCGGCTTCGTCAATGGAATATTTCAAAGGTGAGCCGGAATACCGCCCTTTTTCTCCGGCCCTTTGAGGACCGTGTAAATGGCCTAAGGCTACATAGTCGAAACTTGCAAACAATTCCGGAGGAATTTCCCCGGAGCCGCCTACCAGCACCGTGCTTTCGGAATCGGAGGTGAGGGAACCGGCGGCAAAGCAGTGGGTGACAAGGACATGGAGGCAATCCGGCAGGAACAGGGGGGACATTTGGGAAATTAGTTGCTTCATGCAAGCGCTTTCCCCTCGTAGGGAATCATCCTGGAAATAGTCCCGTACAGCGGCGGGGTCAAAATAGGGCAGCAGGAACAGCTGCACCTGCTGGCCTTCCTCCTCCAGCAGTATAGGAGAAAAAGCGTCTTCCAGCTCTGTGGAAAAATAGACGCCGCTTTTTTTCAAGGCAGATTTCAACAGGGCCATGCGTCCGGCACCGTCGTGGTTGCCGGAAATCACGGCCACATGGCAGCCCAGCTCTACCAGTTGGTTCAAGGTTTCGTCAAACAGACGAATGGCCTCAGGCGGAGCGATTTGACGGTCGTAAACATCACCGGCAATTATTACGCATAGGGGCTTTTCCCGCTCTGCGGCAGGCAACAGGATTTCTTTTAAAAAGTGGCGTTGATCGGGCAGCAGGCTCCTGCCGTAAAGCATGCGGCCTAAGTGCCAGTCGGAAGTGTGAAATAGTTTCAAAGGAGAGCACTCCTACTCAAAAAGTTTAAAAATTCAACCTTTCTTTTTTGGCCGGTTAAGAGTATACTAAAAGGAACCAATATAGCTGTTCCGCTTTGGCGCCTTCCCTACGGGAAAAGGGTTAGCCGTTAAGTATCTTAATAGAATTGTATCACAAATTTGCAGGAGAGTACACGATGAAAATAAAGAGATTTTTCGCTGTCCTTTTGGCCTTTTGTTTGCTTTTACCTATTTTTTCCCCCTCCGCTTTTGCGGAAGGCTTTCCTTATACCTGGAAGGAAGAGGGAGGAGGCCCCCACTGTAAATCTTTGTTCCTGGTGAATTTAGACACGGGCTCGGTGGCCTATTCCATGAATCCCGACGAGCCTTTGCCTATGGCGTCAATTACCAAAATCATGACCTATATCGTGGCCTATGAGACCATTCCCGACATCGAAAATACCGTGATCACCGTGCCAGAAGATATCGAAGACGCCCTGGAGGGTACCGGCAGTTCCCTGGCAGATGTGTATCCCGGGGAAGAGCTCACCGGCTTACAGCTTTTGTATTTGATGATGGTGCCTTCCGGCAACGACGCCGCCCTCACGCTCTGCCGCTATGTGGACGATGTTTACGGCCAGGGAAGCGGATGGCAGGCTCAGTCCGGACAGGCGGAGGAAAACAGCGGCGCTTCCGGGGAAGAGAACAGCCAGGAAGAAGGGGCCGGCGGGGAAGAAGGAAGCGGCGTTTCTCAGACCGGTAGCTCTCAGCCCAGCGCTACCAATTATCCCAACAGCTATTTTGTGCGGCGCATGAACGAAAAGGCCCAGGAGTTGGGTTGCGAGAATACCCATTTTACCAACCCCCATGGCCTTCACAACGAAAATCACTATTCTACTGCCCGGGACCTTTATAAAATCGCGGCCTACGCCATGACCCTGCCCAATTTTACCGAAATCACCGGCACTCTGGCCTACGAGCTTGCCCCCACCAATAAAAGTAGTGAAATCCGTTCTTTCTATTCCACCAATAAAATGTTTTCCAATTACGAGGACGATGGGAAATATTATTACACCTACACTACCGGAATAAAAACCGGTTCACTGAACGAATCGGGCTACTGCATCGCGGCGTCCGCTACGGCGGACGGCTATACCTATGTGGTAATCGCTTTGGGAAGCCCTTATATTGATGAGGAAGGGGAGCCTACCAATTTCCACGGAGAAATGCTGGATGCGGCCGAGCTGTTCCGCTGGGCTCTGGTGGACCTTTCCAAAAAGACAGTGGCAGCCCAGGGAGACCTGATGGCGGAGGTAAAGCTGGATTACGCCTGGAAAAAAGATACCCTTCAGCTGGTGGCCGGGGAAAACGCCAGCGCTCTGTTGCCTAAGGCCGTGAACCTGGGCAGCATTACCATAGATTGCCAGATTCCGGAAAGCGTCCAGGCCCCTGTGAAAAAGGGAGAGGGCATCGGTACGGCCACCCTTTCCTATGCCGGCGAAAAAATTGCCACCGTTCCCCTGGTGGCTTCGGAATCGGTGGCGAAAAGCCAGATGCTGGAAGGATTGGTACAGGGGAAAGAGGTGCTTACCTCTCCCTGGTTCCTGGCAGTGTTCGGCGTGATCGCGGTGTTGGTGGCTGTTTATGTGATTCTGATGTTGATCTATAAGAAAAAGCAACAACGGATGCGCCGGGTACGGCGGCGGAGAGATTTGTAACGAAACCGTGGGGGACAGACAGTGGTTTCCTACGGTCACGCTTAAAAATTAAAAAAGGAGAGATGAGTTGTGAAACGAGCAGGGAAGTGCTTTGGGGCGCTTTTGCTGGCGCTGGTGCTGATCATTGCCCCTGTGCCGCTGAGCGCTGAGGCGGCTTCGGACTATTCCTGCTATTTGGGAGAATGGGAGTACCGGGAAAGAGTGGTACCCGACGGGTACGGTCCGTATATTTGGTACACAGTCCTGAATATACATGCAATAGAAAACGGCCGTGTTACCTTCGACTTGTATGGCGGAAGGAGCTTTGAGTCTTGGGGGCCTTCCCGGGTCGCTTCTATTGGCCGTGACAAAAAAATTGTCACCCAGCCTATGGTAAACGGCGTCGCCAGCTTTACTTACCAGAACGATGGTTGGGGGAATACCGGCCGGGGTACGTTGACCTTCCGGGAAGACGGGATTATTTGCTCTGTCACTCAGGAAACCACGGGCCCCAACGCCAATTACAGCCTTACCATGCTTCCTCTTGGCAAGCTTTTGCATATGGAAGGCTTTAAGCCAGGCTCAGTAGGCCCCGTCCCCGAAGGGGAAACCCCTTTCCAGGATGTCTATGAAAATATGTGGTATGTTTCTGCTGTGCGTTATGTTTATGCCGAATCGTTGTTCGGCGGTACCAGCTCCACGACCTTTTCTCCCAATGCCCCTATGACCAGGGTACAGCTGGCCCAGGCTTTGGCGAACCGCACGGAAGGCTATTTCAAAGAGGATTACGCCGGAAATACCTGTTTTACCGATGTGGGCGTAGATTTTTGGGGCTGTGCGCCCATACGCTGGGCTTACCGGAACGACCTGGTAGACGGTGTGGGAAATAACAAGTTTTCTCCCAATTCTCCCCTTACCCGAGAACAGCTGGCGGCTTTTTTATACCGGTATGCCAAACGTACCGGAGCTAACGCTTCTTTCACGGGAAATAAGTACTGGGATTTCCCCGATACCAGCGCAGTCTCTTCGTGGGCAACAGAAGCCATGCAGTGGGCTGTCAATAACGGTATCATCAACGGCAGCGGCGGAAGGCTGAACCCCAGAGGCACGGCAAGCCGGGCCCAAGTGGCCCAGATGTTCCTAAACGCCAAGGAGGTGCTCACTTCCACTCAACTGCTGCCCCAGGAAGAACGTCCCGACCCCGACCTGACGTCCAAGTCCGGATTAGTGGAAAAAATAGATCCTGCCTTTGTGATGAATTCCTTGGGAACGCTGGGGGGCCAGTCCCCGGCGCGGCCTGGCGAATTCGGCATGGAAGAATGGTTTACCCTGTGCAGTTCCTGGCTGGGAGGAGCGTATGCCGCTTATGTGAAAGAAATCCCGGAAATGCCAACTCCTCTCCAAAGGTCAGATCTCATTTCCGAAACCGAAGAGGAAATACGTTTTCAAAAATCCAGTGTAAATCGTGCCATTGAGCTGTTCGGCGGTGTTCCTGAAGAGGTGTTGGAACTGGTCTCCGGTTACCGGGTCCCTGCCTATGAGCGTGTTTACACTACGGACGACGCGTTGGTATGGGTGCTTCCCCGCGCCGGGTTTTCCAGATCTCATGGCTTCCGCATGTTGAGTTTGACAGAGGAAAACGGAAAGGCGCTCTTACGCTATGAATTTTTGGTGGATGAATTCGGCAGCGACAATTCATGGGCTTACCAGGGAACGGCTGTCCTAGTGCCCTGCAATAATTCGCTGGGATACCAAATAGAGGCTTTTTCTGTGCGGCAGGTGTAAAAACCGCCGGAAACCGGAACTTCCCTTCTGCAGTGTTACGCCGCAGAAGGGAAGTTTGTATTTGTAGTGTATGGGAAGAACTCCTTGCTCTCCGACCCTATATTGTGTTATTACTCAGGCTGTGCTACAATGGGAGCAGCCTGTTTTTGAGCCTGGCGGCTTTTGAAAGGAGAGGATGGGGTTGACGGCTTTTAGAAAGGAAAAGCCCTGGAAGCGGCGGAGTAGGTTTTGGCTGACGGCCGTTTTCGCGCTTTTCACAGTGTGGTGCCTGGCACTGCCGGCCTATGCCGTGGAGCGGGGAGACAAGGGCCTGGAGGAGTTTTTTAAAGTACGGCAGCATGAGCCTTATGTTTTCGGGTATGAAGATGATACCTTTCGGCCCAACCGAGGCATCACCCGTGGGGAAGCCGCCCAAATGCTTTACTCTCTTTTGCGGAAGCCTCCCGAGGCGGCAAAATCTCCCTTTTCCGACGTTCCCGCTGGCAAATGGTATAGCGAGGCTGTAGCTTCGCTGGCGCAGCTGGGGGTACTTCATGGCTATGAAGACGGCACTTTCCGGCCCTCTGCCCCTATCACCAGGGCAGAGCTTGTGGCAGCCCTAACGGCCTTTGTTCCCGAAACCGGGACAAAGCCTGCCTTTTCCGATGTCCCGGAGAGCAGTTGGGCTTACCCCTCTATCGTTACGGCCTTTTCCTACGGGTGGATCGGTGGGTATCCGAATGGAACCTTCCAACCGAAAAAGACTATCAGCAGGGCCGAAACCGTGGTGGTGGTCAATAAGGCTTTGGAGCGCACCGGCGCTGGGTTTGGAGAAAATCGGACGGGGAAATACTTTACCGATCTTACAGAGGATCATTGGGCTTATTCTCACATCGTGGAGGCCAGTGGCGCTGTGGCCCGCCCGCCGGCACCTCCGGAACCCGCTAAAAAGCAGCTGCAGGTTACGGCCTCCAGCCTGAATTTGCGCAGCGGCCCCGGTACCAGTTACTCAGTCCTTCTGGTGGTGGGAAAAAATACGCTTTTGAACCTCTTGGAGAATACAAATTCCACCTGGATCCATGTGAGTACCCAGGATGGGGTGCAGGGGTATGTTCACAAGGATTATGTAGAGGAATATACCGCAGTCACAATCCCGGCGAAAACTATTCGGCTGTCGACCTCTTCTGCAGAGCTGGCCCAATACCAGTCTTTCCGGTTAGACGGTCTTTCCAGTCCCCGGACGTCCCTGCGGTGGAGCAGCAGTAACACCGAGGTGGCGGCCGTATCTACCCTGCGGTATGGGGAAGGGGACGAAAGCTGCTTTATCTGCGGGAAATCTCCAGGGACAGCCACAGTTTATTGTTCCGATTACGGCGGCAATACCTTGGCAAAGTGTTCGGTAACTGTACGGTCCCCGGAGCCTGTCCGTTTTGCCTTTACCGAACCGAACCTTGTAACCACCAAAACAGAGGCCAAGCTGGTGGCCATTACAGACAATCAGAAAACCGGTATGCTTTTTACCGTGGAAGACAGCCAGGGGAATTGTGTGCTCAGCCAGAGTGTGAATGCTTACCTGCCGGAGCAATATGAACAGAACGAAACCCATGTGTTCCAATGCGCCATAGGACTCTTGGAGGCGGGGGAATATCATGCCAAGGTCTGCTCTCAAACCGGAGAGGGTCAGGAGGCAGGCTCCTTGAGCTTCGATTTTATGGTCCGCGGTCCGGAAGCTCCTGATGTGACCACCAATACTCCCCGGGATGTCAGCGATACCATGGTGAGCATTATGATGGAATATGAATCTTATCTTCCCGTGATCCGAGATGACGCCGCCGCGCCCAAGAATCCTACCGTAGGCTATGGCATGGTGATAAACGCCAACCAGGCTTTTTACAACCATATGACCCTTAGGGAAGCAAAGGCATTGCTCATGCAGCAGATAAGCAAGAATTTTGGCAGGTATGTAAATGACTTTAGGAAAAAATATGATCTGCGTATGAGCCAAAGCCAGTACGACGCGCTGGTATCGTTTACATATAATCTAGGTTCCGCATATATCAACGATCCCGCCGGAAACAGCCTATTTACCAGTATTTTAAATGCCGTGGTACCTCCCAGCGGGCTCAGTGCGACAAACCCTTGCGCTGCCGTGCTGAACGTGAAAAGCGCAGGCCTCTACGGGGCGCCTGCCGGAAACGGCACGCCAAAACGCCAGGTGTCAAAGGGTGCTTCCCTTCAGGTGATTGGCATACAGCGAAACGCGCAGAGCAAAGAGCTGTGGTACCAGGTGAAAATTGGCCCTGACACAGGCTGGATGCGCGGTGGGAATATAAAGCTGAACACCCCTTCCCCTGTTCACGATTTGAATTATGTAGACAGCATGACCTTCTCTACATACATTTTGACATACCATCATACCGATGTTTGCTTGTCTGCGCTGTTGTACCGGCGGCTGGCAGAGGCAAAGCTGTTTAACCACGCCAATTACGAACAGGCTTCTTCCAGGCACCCGCTTTTCACAAAAAATACTTATCATTACCTTTACCCCGATTGCATGAAGAGCTACGAGTAACCCCGTGGCTCTTCACAAAGGAGCTTTCTTACGCATCCCTTTCGGCAAAAATATCTCGGAGTGGCTCCCGGCCGTCTCCTTGAAGGGAAGAGGGGGCTCATCTGCTTGCAGGATTGCCGCTGGGCTTTTATTCTCCAAGCTGTAAAAAAGGTGTGAGGACATTCTGCGGTTTTGATCGCGAATATTCCTCACGTCCTTTTTTCGGGAGAAATCGAGAAAGGCTATATGGTCAAAGTGATATCCTGGTCGCTGTCCCCTGGATAAAGATGGCTGTCTGCAAGCAGGCCGTCCTGCTTACAGAACTGTCGCAGGGTTTCTATTTCTATGGTGAGATCCAGTTTGCTGCCATCAAAAAGGCTGGCATACAGCTTTTCCATAGCAGCCTGAATATCGCCAAAACAGGAAATTACCTTTTCCGTGGTGTCGGATGCGGGCACACCGCTCTGCTCCAGACGCCTGAACTGCTGAAGGATTTTTCCAAAGGCAGGCAGGTAGTAGTTGAACAGCTTGCGCACCCTGGGAAGCTCCTCCGGCTGCTCCTTTAAGGCACTCAGAATTTGGCCGATTACTCCGCAAACTCCTTCGCTGGCCCGGCGGACCTGCTGGTTCTGGATCCGCATGGAAAGCTGAGTCAATTCCAGCAGGTGGGACCTGCCCTTGGCCAGAATGGCCGCTGGAGCATCTCCTGCCGCTTCTCCGTTTTCGGATTGGGGTTTCCGGAAAGCGAAATACATCACTACTGCTACCAGTATGATAATGCCAAGACCCACGACCCCCGCAATGACCAACAATGCCGTTGGGATTGCAGAAAAGGAATGCCGGGCAACAAAAAACAGGGCCAAAACCCCAATCAGGGCCAGTACTCCCAGTCCCTTGGACGAATGATGGTTCAATGATCTTTTCCCCCTTCGTGTATTTTGTCATAAAAAGGAATGAAGCCGCTTTTTTAAGGTGGTTTCGAGGCCGGGGCCGTACAAGAAATTCAGTATCGCCGGAGAATTAAAATTTTCCGCTCTTTCCGGAAAAGCCATCGTTACTTGAAGAAGAACTGCTGGATGACTTTTCGATCTTCTTCCGAGTTTCGGTGGTGTGGGTAAACTGGTCCTGCCGGTTCGTAATTTTTGCGCTGCCGGCGGACACATAAGCGTCAGCCTCGGTCTTGACAGCCACAGATTTCATCTGGTGCTCCTTGAACAACCAGCAAATAAGAAGGCCCAGCCCGCAGCCCAACAGTACGGAAATGCCAATGCCTGCGGAACCGATAAGGGGGTCGCTGTCCGCATTCAGCGGCTGGCCATCCCAGGCGGATTGGAGCATGGAGGCACTCTTTTCCAGATAGTCGGAGAAGCCGCCATACCAGTCATCCTCTTTGAAGTTATCTACAAAAACCTCGGAAAGTTTATTTTTGCCGAATTCGGTAAAGGCGGTGTTGCCATAGCCGTGGGCAATCAAGGCATAGTCCCGATCCGCCATAGAAACCAGGAGCAGCTCGCCGCTTTTCTCCTCGCCATATCCCAGCTCGTATTCTTGGTAGAGAGCCTTGGCAGCCTCATAGACGCTGCCGTCATAACTATATCCGGTATAATCTTCCAGAACGATGACGTACACGCCGCACTGGTACTGCCGGGAAATTTCCTCCGCCCGCTGTTCCAGCTCCGACCGTTCCAGCTCCGTGAGAATTCCGGAATAGTCGGTGATAAAGTCTGCTTTTGCCGCTTCAAATCCAGCGGCCAGGGCAGAAACGCACAGGGTAAGAACCAAGATCAATACGGCCAAAAGGGAAATCCATCGTTTTTTCATCTTGTTTCCCCCTCTCAACCAAAAAAGATTTCGGCGATCCACCGGCCCACGCCCATCCAGACCATGAGGCAGCTGAGGGCCGCGGAAATGACGGCGGCAAGCCCCCAGAATTTTCCCCGAGACACGGGTAAATCGCCTACCAGCTTTCCCGTCTGACCGTTCATCATAAACAGGTAATCCTTATTCCGCCACTTGGTGTGCAGGGTCCACACCGGCATCAACGCGTAATGAACCTTGCCCCGGCGGAGAGAAACTTTCTCCTCTATTGGGACCATAGTTTCATAGCCCACTATGTCCTGGTGCAGGAAGCTAATGGCAGAATTGCGGCAGCGCAGCTCTGCTCTCGGCATACTCTCCTGGGCGGAAACGTCGTATTTATTTGCCAAATAGCCGGGAAGATAAGCAGTGGAAAAGGGCTTTAGCTCACTGTAATCAAAGGGCTCAATAGAGTCCATATAACTGTCATCCATCTTTTTGGAGCCATCCGCCGGGATGTGCTCGAAAGCCATAGAACCGGACCGGCGTACGTCAAAATGCTCGGTGACGGTGACATCGTAATCTCCCTCCTGATGGCTATGAGAGCGGGTGGCATGGAACCGGCAGTCCGCATCCGCATTGGCGTCGAACAGCCAGAAGGGAACATAAAGCCCTTGGACCTCTTCCAGGTGGTTGCCTTCGGAAAAGGCTCGGGGCAGAAAAAACTTTCCGCCGTAGTGCTTTTTCAGGGCTTCGACAGCCGCTTTTTTATCTAGCTTGAAGGGGATTACATAATCCGGCTTCAAGGTGCCTCCGAGCTGGCCGGGAATAATCGTGTTGTTGCCGCAATAGGGACAACTTGTGGCGGCAGTGGTCTCGTCACAAATGAGCTCTGCACCGCAGGAGGGACAATTATAGACCCGCAGTCCCTCGGGGGGTTCCTCCCATTGGCCGGACAACCCGGAAGTGTCCCATTCGGTTTCTGGCGGCACGGCTTCTGTCTGAGCGGAAGAGGCCGCCTGCGCCGCTGTATCCTTCTCCTTATAAAGTGCCTCAATCTCTGCCACATCGTAGCTCTGACCGCAGTAGTCACACTCCAGCTTGCCGGATTCTCCGACAAAATGGAGAGGACCGGTACAGGCGGGGCACTGATAGTTGGTAACTTGTGATGCCATAGTCCATTCTCCTTATGAAATAACCACGCGCCCACCGGTTTCCAGGCGGGCGCATGGTCCCCCTTCGTGCAATGGGGGGAATGAAAATCCATGTCGTTTTAATAGGATTGCTCGTACTCCGGGGTGATGGGTCCATGTCGCCTTCTTGGGAGTCTTCGCTAAAAAGCCCTTCTAAGCGGAAGCCTGCAGGCCTGCTGGAGTCGTGAACAGGAATGCGGGGCAGGCTCCAAATGATGTCGTCATCAGTTAGTAATGTGGTAGATAGCAAAGTATTGGTAACCCAATATGCCCAAAACCGTCAGAACGTTCAAAACCACCAGCCCGTTCAGTAAAGATTTCACTGCAGGTCCCCGTCGTCAAAGGGGTCACCGCACTGGGGGCAGAATTTCGGGGGATGAGCCGGGTCGGCAGGTTCCCAACCGCACTTGTCGCACTTGTATTTAGGTGTGCCTGCGGGCTTAGGCTTGCCGCATTCGGTGCAGAACTTGCCCTTGTTCACCGCGCCGCAGGAACAGGTCCAACCGGTCTCGGCAGCAGGCTTAGGCTTGCCGCACTCCGGGCAGAATTTGCCGGTGACAGTGGTTCCGCAGGAGCAGGTCCAGCTGGCAGGGGCCGCCTGGGATGCAGGAGCAGGCTGAGCCGCCTGTTGCTGACCCATGGCGTAAAGGTTCTGGGCATTCATGCCTCCGGCCTGACCGGCCATTCCCATGCCCATAAAAGCCATGGCAGGACCAGCACCTTGATTGGAAGCCGCCGCCTTCATGGCTTCCACCTGAGCACGGGAAAGAGCACCGGCAGCCCTAGTGGGATCCATATAGGCCGCCTCCCGCTGCATTTCTTTGATCATTTGCTCGTCTTCCTCGTCGGCCTTAACGGAATTGACGCCTACGGTACCGATCTCAATGCCGCGCCTGTCACGCCATTTCTCGGACAGGATATCCTTTAAGGCCTGAGAAAGCTCCTCGGTGTGGCCCGGCAAGGAAGAGTAACGGATGCCCATCTCACTGATCCGGGCAAAAGCCGGCTGGAGAGAGGTGAGCAGTTCACTTTTCAGCTGGCTGTCGATCTCGGCGCGGGAGTAAGACGTAGAAATATTGCTGCATACGTTGGTATAAAACAGCAGGGGATTAACAATGCGGTAGCTGTACTCCCCAAAGCAACGGATAGAAATATCGATGTCAATACCCGCCCGCTGATCTACCACCCGGAAGGGCACAGGCGAGGGGGTTCCGTATTTATTGCCGATAATCTCTTTCGTATTAAAATAGTAGACCCGCTGGTCTTTGGGGGCTTCACCGCCAAAAGTAAAGCGCTTACCTATGTTCTGGAACACTTGGCCAATACTTTCTCCCAGTTTGCCAGAAAAAATACTGGGTTCAGTGGATGCGTCGAAGGTGAACTCGCCAGGCTCGGCGCACACCTCTACCACTTTACCTTGTTCTACTATCATCATGCACTGGCCGTCGGCCACAGCGATGACGGAACCGCTGCTGATAATGTTGTCGTTTCCCTTGGTATTGCTGGAGCGGCGGTCGGTCCGCTTCTGTCCCTTCACCGCTAAAATATCGGCGGGGATGGCCTCACAGTAAAAGTATTCTTTCCATTGGTCGGCCAGTACGCCGCCCGCACTTCCCAGCGCCGCCTTGATCAATCCCATTGTTATGTCTCCTTTCTATTCTGTTATTTCAACGCTTGTCAACGCTTGTCATTTTCTGTCGTTTTTTAAAATCGGCAGATTGATCTGTCGTGATCTACTATACAACAAAAATGGCCTGAAAGCTAGTAGTGAAGCAATATTTTATATTATTTTTCAGGGAAAGCCTTCGGAAAATATTGCGAATTTCACAAAAGCTTGGGCAGCAAATTGAGCAAATAGATGAAAAGAAAGGAATGCGCGCAGCATTATTCTTTTAAACTACACATGCTTTGGCAGAAATTATATTTTTTAGTTTAGAGCGGCAGTTTCGAGATGTCGGCCGTACAAAATTGACAGCTTGACCCTTGCCTTGGAATGTGTTATAGTAACAGCAGTAGAATGACGCATAGAAGGGGGCTTTGTTATGAATAACGAAGAAAAGATCCTAGAAATGCTGGTCAGGATGGATGGCCGGTTGGACAGGCTGGACGGCCGTATGGACAGGTTAGAGGCTGATGTCGTCGTTTTAAAGGCCGATGTTTCAGAATTGAAGGGCGATGTGGCAGAGATTCAAGGCAATGTGGCAGAACTCCAGGGTACCGTGGCGGGGCTCCAAAGCAACATGGCAGAACTTCAGGACAACGTAGTGGGACTCCAAGGCAACATGGTGGAACTTCAGGGCAACGTAGTGGGACTCCAAGGCAACATGGTGGAACTTCAGGGCAACGTAGTGGGA